>JAOTVS010000062.1 GCA_029863275.1 Candidatus Nitrosopumilus sp. | reverse complement strand
AACTTCCCCCAACTGAACTTCCCCCAACTGAACTTCCCCCAACTGAACTTCCCCCAACAATTCCACCCATCGAAGTTCCACATGATCCAATTATACCTCCTTTGGTAGACGGTGAAAAAGTTTCCAAGCCTGGCAGTGTTTTAAAATATAATTTAACTGCGATTATCGAACAAACTGATCCTTATTTTGAAATTAGATCAAATAAAGAAAAAAGTAACATTGAAACAATAATTGTATTTTTATCTGCATTAGCACCATGGGATCAAAAAATAGTTTCGGGACTTTTGACTGATGACTATATTGAACATAATCCTACAATGTCCGGAACTAAATCAGGGTTTTTGGAAAATCTTAATCAAATGTTTACTGGAAACCCTCCTAAGGTAATTAAATACGATCTAAAAAGAATTTATGCTGATAATGATTATGTTATAACTCATAGTCACTTTCAAAATTTGCCTCAACTTGATGCAGCTGTGATCGATATTTTTAAAATAAATGATGATGGGAAGATAATTGAGCATTGGGATATCATGCAAGAAATACCTGATATTTCTTTGAATGGTAATACAATATTTTATCTAGACTAATTTCCCCTTACTGGGCAAACTATTTTTAATAGCAATGAGTGTTAATAATTCAACAAGAATGAAAATTTCCACTAAAATGAAAAAAGCTCTCAACGATCAAGTTGGACTTGAAGCAGATGCATCAAATAGTTATCTTGCAATGGCCTCTTGGTGTGAAGTTACTGGATATGAGGGCGCTGCAAGTTACTTTTATGCTCAATCTGATGAAGAACGAACCCATATGCTCAAAATCATTCATTATCTAAATGACATGGGTGCTATCTCTGTTATTCCTGCAATAAAATCCCCTGCAGTAACTTACAAATCTCTAGAAAATTTAATCAAAACTGCATTAAAAAATGAACAGGCAGTAACTGCAGCAATTCATAAAATGGTAGAAATTGCCCAAAAAGAAAAAGATCATTCAACTTATGTTTTTCTTGAATGGTTTGTAAATGAACAAGTTCAAGAAGAGACAAAATTTGAAACCCTACTGCAAAAATTCGACCTAATTGGAAGAGATAAACTAGCAATTAATGAAATTGATAAACTTCTGGCAAGTCAGGCAACGGCAGAATCCGAACCTACTGCTTGATTTTACTCTAAAATAATTAATACCTTAAAATATTTAATAAACCTATGACGGTAATTGTAACTAAAATATCTGGGGGGATTACTCAACTATTCAATACAGAAACTGGAAAAGTTACTCTCAAATGCAAAGAAGATTCTGCATTAATGTATATCGAAGCATTTGGAGGAATTGTACGATTTAATAAAAAAAGTGCCACGGCAACAGTAACTGGCAATTTGACTACTTTACATTCATGTGATGTCATAAAAGAAAATGATTCAGATTTCAAAGAATCTTTATCAGTTATAATTGAGAAAAAAAAAAGAATTTGTTAATAACAAAAATAAAGAAGCACAAAAAGAAATTCAAGAATTAGAAAGTAAATTATCTTCTATTTGATTTATTTTTATTGAAATTTTTCACATTTACAGTCTTTTACTAGACATCTACCTACTGCCTCCATATGGATTGAGTTGTCATGATAGCAGCCTATTTTTTTATTACTGCAATTCATTACTGTGAGGATAATATGTGGTCTTTAATCTGGCTTTCGGGACAAATATAATTACAAAGAAATTCTAATAGGTATAATGATTGGAATTCGAACAATAGGGCGTTTTTTCATGTTCATTTTAGGAGGGATTATTGCTATAATTGTAGGTTCATTTATGATACGGGGTACAATGCACCTTTGGGATAATCCAGATTCTGATGAAAAAAAAGAAAAATAGGAAATTTTCTTGATTTTCATAAAGTTACCAATTCAGTGAAGTAGAAATACTCCTTTATGCTAGAAATAACATGGTTGGACCTCAAGATGGTGGATTTGGATTTGATCAGTCAAAAAAATACACTAGCATAGATAACTTGGATGATGTATGTGTGCAATGTCAAGCAGGTCAGCATAAAAAATGTCTTGCAAAATCAAAACAAGTTAAAAATTGTGAATGTGAACATTGTATGATTTATGGATAGTACAAAAACTTATTTTTAAATAATATTTTAATCTAAAATTATTTTTTCTAATTACTATTAATCTTGATGTGTAATTTATAAATTTTTTTTGAATTATTCAAATTTAATATGGAAAGTATTTTGGATACTATTCTTATGTGTTTAGATCCTATTTTTCGAATAGAGTAGATTCAATAATACGTTTGGGATGAGCATCAACGATGTCAAAATTAAAACAAATTGGGGCATGGATTGGAATAATCGGGGGAGGGATAGCTTTCTTCTTTTTCTCTATGTATGCTGAAGATTTTTTCAGATGAACTTAAAAATTATTAATTTTGTCCTTTACTGATTAAAATGAAAAAAATATCTGAATCAATAAAAGATTTTCTAAATTCGCAAAAATTAGGATATGTTGCAACAGTATCAGAACTTGGTCTTCCAAATCTTTCACCCAAGGGAACAATTATTGCTTGGGATGAGGAAACTTTGGTTTTTGCTGATATACGTTCTCCAAACACTATCAAGAATCTAGAACAAAATCCACACCTTGAGATTAATGTTGTAGATCCTTTTTTACGAAAAGGATTTCGATTCAAAGGACAAGGAACCATTGTAAAAACTGGTGAGGTATTCAAAAGTATTTTGGAACACTATAGGCAAAGTGGAATCAAAAGTCCTATTGGTTCAATTATTCTAGTTGAAATCAGTGAAATTTTAGAGATAACCTCTCCATTGTATGATCTAGGTGTTACTGAAGATGAGATGAAGGAGAAATGGAAAAAATACTTTTTAAATTTATAATTTCTTTTTAGATTCTTTGTCCTGAAATTTCTCTAATGTTTCTTTTGTTAACATATGTTCTTTACGTTCACGTTCTAATAGTTTCTGAACAGTTTCAAGTTCTTTTTGGGAGAGATTTAATTTTGATTTTAAAGAGGCTGTAACTACACTTGCTGCTTCAATTATTCCTTTTGTATATTGATCAGGTCCAATTTGGTCTTTTATGAATTCTTTTTCTTTATCTGAAAAAATAAATGTTTTATCTAAACCACCTGAATCTTGTTTTTGATTATTCAAATGAGATGTAGTCTCTGCTAATTTATTTTGATTTTGAGTTTGTTGTAATTTTACCTCTTGTAATTTTGATTGAGCTTCAGAAATCCTATCTTTGATCTCACTTTCTTTTTTTGCTAATTTTTCCAATTCTTGTTTAATATTTTTTAGATTGATTTCATTTTTTTCTATTTCATTAACTATTACTTTGTTTTTTTGTTCATTTTTTCCAGCTTCTTCAATTTTTTGTCTAATGTCTTTATATTCTCGTTTAACTACGTCAAGCTCCAAGATTTTTTGATTAACTTCCTTTTTTAATTCCATTAGATTGGTAACTGTGGAATCGTATTCTTCTTTTACAGCATTTAATTTCTGTTCATTTTCTTTAACTTCATTAATTTTTATTCTGAAATTTTTTTGTAAATTTTCTACTTCCTCCTCGAGCATTTCTTTTAGGGTTTCCTCCTCACTTTTTCCTTTGTATGATTTTTCTGAGATTGTTTTTTCTTTTCTACCGAACAATTCCCTCACTATCTCAAGGTTTTCTAAAAGATGAACACTACTTTAGATTTTGTTTTTTTTAGAACGAATAAATTTTAAGTAAAATCCAAATCCGCCAATAATTATTCCTCCCACTAAGGCTAGAATGCCTAGTTCTGGGTTGGTCGGATTGATATTGGGTGCTAAAAAAAGCAAAAGCGCTCCTAGTATTATTAAAGCAAATCCTCCACTGTTTCGTGATTTGTTGTGTTGATTATGGGCCATTTTTCAGTTATAGATATTCTGAAATTAAATCTGCTACTTTTCTTCGTCCAATGTCTGAAATAAAAGGTCCAATTTTGGGTCCCCTTGATGTCCCTAAAATTATTTGATATAAAATTTTAAAAAAATCCTTTGGTTGAACATTATTTGATTTGGCAATTTGATAAATTGTATTTTGAATGTCTTCTAATTCTTCATCTGAATTAAGTGCAGTGGTCAACTCTTTAAGGGATTTTTTTGTTAATTCATCAAGATCAATCTCTACTTTTTCTTGTTGATCAAATTCATCTGCAAAATTTCCTGCCAACTCAATTAGCTTTTCAACCTCTGGTTTTTTGGTTTTGATAACTCCATATTCTAAAAGTTTTTTCATTACTCTTTGAATTCGATCTTCTTTGAATATTTTAGATAATTCAATTAAAAGTCTAAAATTAACATGTACGCTTGATTCCTTTGGTGGCTTTAGCAAATTTACATACTCAAATAATCCATTAGACTTTGTAAGCTTTGCTGGATTATCTACTTTGATTCGCCCAAAGTAGATATCTTCTAATTCATTGTATTCGTTCATAAGCGATGGTATATCTTCAAATCCAAGCTCT
Organism: Candidatus Nitrosopumilus sp.; assembly: GCA_029863275.1. Classification (GTDB taxonomy): domain Archaea; phylum Thermoproteota; class Nitrososphaeria; order Nitrososphaerales; family Nitrosopumilaceae; genus Nitrosomaritimum. The sequence goes on along the minus strand of JAOTVS010000062.1, from coordinate 2,696 downwards.
CTTGCTCCGGTAATTCTTTTGTAAAGTAAAAGTAAAATAGATTTATCATTTCCAAATTCTAACCATTTTTGTGCGGTTATGACATTTCCCAAAGATTTGGAAATTTTTTTCCCTCCTTTATCCAAAAACATTTCATATTTTACATGATGTGGAGGAGGATAATTTAGAATTTCATCTGCAACCCAGTCGTTTACTTTAACGGAATCCATAATGTCTTTTCCATATGCCTCAAATCGAATATCAAAGGCAGCCCATCTTGCTGCAAATTCTACCTTCCAAGCTAGTTTTCCTAAATCTTTTCCAATGTCTGCTTCTCCATCATGATTACATCCTTTGACTTTTTTTGACCCTATTTCGGTATCATGACAATTATACAGCACCTTTTTTTCGTCTGAGATATATTCAGTTGCTTCTGCCGTGTAAAGCCGGTTACAATTTGAACAGACAGGAAAATAAGGTAAATATTTTTGATATTTTTCTTGCCCTACTAATTCAGAAATTTTATCTCCTATTTTGGAGCTATTTTGCAAAATTGTGTGTATTTGGTCTTTTAGCAAACCTTGTTTGTAAGTATCAAGAGCCCTTCGAAACTCATACTTTATTCCCACCTTATCCAATCCATCTAAAAGTATGCTACTCATATGCATGCCATAAGATTCATGGCATCCAAAAGGATCAGGTATGAGTGATACTGGTTTGGCAATGTGTTCTTCTAACGATTTAGGAAACCCCTCTGGAATTTTTCTCAATCCATCTAGGTCATCTGAATATGCAATTAACTCTGATTTGTAACCAAAGTTTTCCAAGGCAAGTTTTACTCCATATGCTCTGACTGCATCTCCTAAACTTCCGATGTGTGGAATACCTGACGCTCCAAGACCACTTTCTACTTTAATTAAATCTAAACTTCGCCCCAATTCTTTTTCGCGCTCCAATAATTCTTGAGCTAACTTGTCAATCCAAATTCCCTTTCCAATTGTTTTTGTTTCAGACATTTTGTTTCACTAATTCAATGGTTTACTCATGTAGGGCCCATATAACGAATACCCTAATTTTTGATAATACTCTCTGGTTCCTACGGCACTAATCACAAGTAATTTGTTTGCATCAAACTCTTCTCTTGAAATTTTTTCAGCTTCTTTCATTAAATTTTTCCCCAATCCTGAATGCTGAATTTCATTTTCTCCCTTTTGACCTAGTTTCAAAGATTTACCATAAACATGCAATTCCCTTACGATGCAAGAACTAGAATCAATTTCTTTTCTATGTGCCAAATCACTTGGCTTTCTTAGTCGTAAAAATCCATAAATTGATTCATCAATATCCTCATAAGACAAAAATACTTCATTCCCACCTGATGATTCATAATTAATTCTATTAAGGCTCAAAGATTGTCCCTCTGATTTTTTCTTTAATCCTGCCTCTCTGCATCTTATACATCGACAAGAGAAACCTTGTTTTGCAAGATTTTGATGTATAATCTGTCTAAGATTTCCAGATTTAGGACCTGCAATAATTTCATTTGGGCCAATTTCTCTCATAACTCTCATAATTCTTACCCATTTGGGAACATTTTTCTTCATTTCTGTAATTACGTTAATCAAATCCAAATCAGAGTATGGTGAATACTTGCCTTTTTTATAATCCTCGAATAGGGGGGTATTCTCTAAAACCAATGATGGATAAATTTTCAACATATCTGGTTTGAGTTGTGAATCCTCAAACAGTTTTTTAAAATCAGAAATATCTTCTGCTGGAGTAACTGATGGTAATCCTGGCATCATATGTGCTACAATTTTAAAACCTGCATCTTTTGAAATTTGAAATGATTCGATCACATCATTATAATTATGTCCACGATTAACAATTTCATAAACTCGTTCTTGTAATGATTGAACACCTATTTCGATTCTTGTTATTCCATAATCTAACATCCAATCCACATGATCTTTTTTACAATAATCTGGTTTTGTCTCAATTGTAAAACCAACATTACGAATTTTTGCATGCTCGTTATTTGATTTTGCTTCTTGAAGGTTTTTTGAATTGAAACCATTTAATGCATCGTAACAAGATTTGATAAAATTCTCTTGATAATCTTTTGGCATAAAAAGAAACGTTCCACCAACAATAACGATTTCCATTTTAGATGGATCATGGCCATATGCGACTAACTTATCAATTTTTGAAGTGATTTGTAATTTAGGATCATATTCGTTTTCAATTGCATTTAGTGTTGAAGGTTCTTTTCCCGTGTAACTGTTTGGAGAATTAAATTCAACCCCTCCTGGACAATAGGTACATCGTCCATGAGGACACGCATACGGTTTAGGCATTAAAGCAACTACTGCAACTCCTGAGGCTGTCTTGATTGGTTTTTTAAGTAGTACTTTTTTCAATTTGGAAAAATCATCTCCTTTCACTGCTGAAAGAATTTCATAACTTTTTGGCATTCTGCTTAAGGCATATTTTCTGCAAATTATTCTGATCTCGTCTTTGATTTGTTGTTTAGAGGGTTCGTTAATCAACAATAAATTTTGGGAAATTTCATGACATGCTTTGATAAGTGAAGAGTCTAATTTACTCATGAATATTGTGGCTATTTAGTACATAAATTCGTTAAATAATGTGATTTTTGAGGGTATTTTCTTCTAATTCATTTTCTCTTCACTACAACTCTCTTCCTTGCAGGCTTT
>JAOTVS010000061.1 GCA_029863275.1 Candidatus Nitrosopumilus sp. | reverse complement strand
CAAATTTGGAAATGGTATTTAACAATTTATTTATTATAATTTAAAAAACAATTCTCCCAACAACGATCTAATTTTTGAGGTTCTCTTGTAAATCTAAATTATTGACTTTTTTGTTTTTTTTGCCAGATCGATTGGTGAGTATTACGCGATCAAGATTCTAATTCTGCAAATTTTCTTCTTAGGAGATAAATTCCTACTGAAATTACTATAACTGAAAAAATATTCACATGGGTAATCTCTTCACCCAAAAAAAGACCAGAAAAAGCAATCCCAAATACTGTTGTTGTGGAATAAATTAACACAGTTCTGATTGCTCCGATCAGTCTTAATGCAATTACAAAAAAGAAATATGATAATCCTGATACGAAAATTCCCATGTAAATTATGGCCGGTAATTGTTCTAATGGGACATCAAAAGGAATCTGAAAAATAAGCATCAAAACTAAAGCAAAGGGAATCCCTGCAAAAGCAGAGATTTGAGAAATCCTGGTGGCAGGTATGATATTTGAAACGTGCCTTGCAATGCTAATATCAAGTGCAAAAAATAACGCTGCTAATATTATCATAATATCCCCAAAAACAAATCCAGAGAGAAAGGTTCCATTTTCTGAAATATCTACAATCATTGGTAAAATTATCGCCCCTATTGCAATTAGACTCAAGGGAAAAGTTTCTCTTTTTTGTATTCTTTCTCGAAAAACAGTTACGGCAATAATCATCGTAAAGAGAAGTTCGGTATTAATTAGAATTGTTGCATTAATTGCTGTTGTATAATTTAATCCAAAAAAGTTTGTCGTTATCGCTAAGACATCGGTAACACCCAACATTAATACAAAAAAGAAAGTTTTTTTACCAAATTTTTTTGGTGATTTTTTACCCTTTGCAAATGGGGTAAAAAAGAGACCTGAAATTAACCCAAGTAATATTGCTAAATTTAGAGGATGAATCGCATCTTCAACGTAACCATAACTCGGGTCAACCATCGTCTTTCCAACAACATTAATTGTACTGGCAAAAATTGCAGCAAGTAATGCAATTATGGAACCTGTCCAAAAGGTAATTTTTTTAGAATCAGATTGAAATGAACTTTTTATTTTACTAGAATATACTGCAAATAAAGACAATAAATTACACTATTTCCAGAGCAGACCAGTCTTTCTCATTTTTGTACCTCTTCATCCTGTCTTCTGCAAATGTTGCAGTTTGTTGTACATCTGGATGATTATCTTTTAGTGCATAAGGAATAACCTTTTGTAAAGCCTCAAAAGCCTTCATCACTCCTAGACACTCTAAGAATTCGTGACGCGATACTATACTCTGACTGTTCAAGGCTGCATAAACCATATCTGGAATTAGATTTGTCATGTTTCGAGCAGCAACTTGATAGGCTACTTCATGATGTACAACACAGTTTTTTTCATTGTAAATCATCCACTTTAAGGTGGATTCAATTTTTGAGAGCATTTCCTTTGTTTTTTCAGGATGTAATTCTTTGGAATTTCTTTTTGTTAATTTTACATATAATTCAGAAATTATTATCAAACAATCCCAGCGTTGAGACTCTGAATTTCTACCGTTTTTAATTTTTTCAATACATACCGTTAAACGTTCCTCAGGACGAAGTTCATTAAGCTTGTTTTCAGTAAGATTTGAATTGATTAATGTGTCAATGCGCCTATCATCGAGTCTCAAGTCTTGAGTCATTTCTTAATTCCAATTTTGGAAATTGATCATAAAGCCCTAATTTATTAAAATTAACATAAAAGATATTTTTTTTATACTATAATTTCACACTAGATTATTTTATAATGCTTGTAAAGAGAATAAATTATTACCAAATAACTAGAATACCAAAAGAGATTTACCATATGGCTAGTATCATATGAGCCTAAAATCTCAAGATACTGGTACCATACATCCCCAATTGTTCCAAGCAATATTCCACAAACTAGTAAAATCCATGCTTTTCCAAGTGGGATTTTACGAACTACAACTACTCCATAGATTCCCACCGATGTAATAATTGCAGCGCCTGAAATGAAAATTAATCCATAAAAGAAATCAATATCAAATGCCTCGATAACACTGTAGGCAACATAAGAATAAACCAAAATTATTACAAATGCTAACATAGTTATCACTGAAATGCTTTTGAGGCTTGTTCCCACCTTGAAGAATTTTATGTTAATCAATAAATGCAACAAAGTAAAAGGATACAACAAAAAAAAGAAGATATCTGCAATTGATGGATATGGGTCTAGATCAAAAACAAAAAGATACACATTGTAAATAATTTCTCCTATGGCAACAGAAAAAAATGCACCTGCCAAGGAAAGATATGCTCTCCCAAAAACCCTTGTTCCACGATATTTTCTTGCAACTATCAAAGCTGCAATCCCTGTAATGATTTGACTAGTCAAAGATACTGTAATGATAGATAATTCGATTTGTTCTTCATTTTCCAAAATATTCAAATATAATTGGAATATGACAACTCCTGCAAAAATAGCGATTAAAATTTTAAAATTGATTTTGGATTTTAAATCAGGAGAAACTATCTCGACCATGCCAAAAATTTTAAAATTACATGATTAAACCTATTCTTTGAAATACCAGAATTGGAAATGACAGAAAATCTTTAAAGAAAGGGTTTAGACACCGAAAAACTATTAACATAAATTCTTTTGATAGGACTTAGTTGGATCTAAAAGATGCAGAAATTTGGGAAAATGCATTAATTTCAGTCATAAAAAAGGAGATCGGTCAATCAGCAGTAGAGATTCTTAAAAATCGCCTTTTGGAAAAATATGGAACAACAATAAGACAAAGTTTCAAAAGATGGGAAATAGTAGAAGATATTTTGAAAGAAAACTTTGGTGAAGGATATATCCGAATAAACAGCAAACTTATTTCAAAAATTGCAAATACAAATTCAAAATATTCTCAAACCATGTTAGAGTCTAAAAATAAAGATTACGATGTTATCAAATTAATAGGAGATCCTGAAGTGGGAGCGATGTTAAACCAAGTTTTAACTGATTCAAAAATAATCAAAGATATCATTTCTAGTGCCAAAGTACCGCAAACTACTGCATATAGAAAAATCGAAAAGATGAAACAGTTGGGTTTGTTGGTAGAAGACGGGTTTATACTTTCACCCCTAAAAAAACAAATTGTAAAATATACTTCACCGGTTGAATCATTTTCGATTATTCATGAGAATGGCAAATCTGTAATCAAATACGGCAAAAAAAAAATCGAGTAATCAATTAACATCAAAATAAACCTGAGTTATAATCAATTAATCATTTACAAAATATTTGTTTTAAAAAATATCTCACATTTGATTTGAGGCTAATCTTGTATCTATGAATATTAGGACAATTAGATTTCTCTTGTTTGCGAAAAATCATTAAGTTTTTGATTATAATCTCTAGTTATTTGTTAAATAATATGTCTTGCCGTTGCGTAAAAAATGATATTTGCATGTATCATTATCTTGAAATCAACCCAGATTCTAGAAAACGAACTAGATAAAATTTAGAATTTTGTGCACCTTGATTTCATTTAAAATTGGAAAAAAAGTAATATCAGAGTTTATGAGTCTATTATAAAATTTGGATATTAAATTTACATTAAATAAAATAATCTTTATAACATTGTATTTCAGAATTTAGAGACATGTCTAAACTTGCATTAGATGATAACGAAATTCGAAAATTACCTCTAGAGGAGCGCGTTGCAAAATTAGAATATATATTCAAAAATTCAGATGATGAATCATCTAGATGGGATGCAGTATGGTTAGCAGGAGAAATACCTGTTGAGGTGGGGCTGAAAGGACCTTTGTTTGATAGGGTCGCTGATATTTTTGGATGGGTATTGAAAAATGACAATAATGCAGTGGTTCGACATGAAGTATGTTATCAAATTGCAGGAAGAAATATGAGGAGTAAAATTCCCGATTTGGCTTATTCTAGCTTACATGATAGCAGTGCACTTGTAAGACACGAAGCCATTGAATGTTTGGGAATTATTTATGCCTTTGATCAAATAGATGTAATGAAAAAAGGATTAGACGATCCTAGTGAATATGTAAGGGAAACTGCACGAATGGTTTTAAAAAGAATGGAGAGAATTAAAGGTAAAGAATTCAACCCTGAAGCAGAGTTTGTTGCCTACTAGATCGTTTTTTTATGTTTGTATAACGCGTATACCATAAAGATGTTAGATAAAAGCCACAGTGTATTTACTGGGTGTGTGATGGAAAATACTTCAAATTCTTCAAGATAATAATACCACGCATCTGCAATTCCATATAGGAAAAGTCCTACTACTAACATGAACCAGGCAATTCCAAGAACACTATTGCGGAATACTGTCAATGCTAAAACTGCAAGGGATAGTATTGCAGCAGAAGCAGAAACGTAAAGTATCCCCATAAAATACACTGTAGGATCATCTTCCAGAGTTTCGATTGTAACTAATCCAAATACAGATATCAACGCCACTGCTAATACTGGAACGGCAATTTTGGAACCCATTCCAAGATCACTTTTGAAATATTTGATATTTTTTACAAGGTGATATCCAATGAAAAAATAAAACGTAATAAAAAAAACATCTGCAATTGAAGGATAAGGGTCTTCATCTAACACAAATAAATAATAATTATAAACAGAATCTCCTACAAATAACAGAATAAATCCTATCGCCAAAGCTAAATATGATTTCCCGAAAACAGGTGAACCTCTGTAACGCTTTACAATAAAGAAGGCAGTTATTCCAACTGCTAAGGAACTAATCCCATATGAAAAATCAGCAAAGGATGTTTCATTTTCATCAACAAACTCACTAATGTAAATTTGATAACCTATTGCCATCAGGGCAATTATTATCAATGCTTTGATGCCTATTTTGGTTTGAATATTCCCTTTTGTGGCTTGGCTCACATATTACCTATAATCTGTGTTTTTAAAAGGATTTAGACAGTTATGCTTTTAACAAAATAATACTAATTGAACATATGACTGAACCTAAAGAGATTTGGATTAAAAAAGCTAAAGAATTAAAAAAATCTGGAAAGTTTGAAGAAGCCGTAAAAATGCTAGATAAAGTTCAAAAAATAAAACGAGAAGAAAAAGATGACAATTTTTGGCAGAAAAAAGCAATTCATTACGATGAAATTGGGGATTATGAAAAAGCTAAAGAAGCACTAGAAAAGGATTTGGAAATAAATCAAAAAAGCTATGATTCATTGTTTTTTATGGGAAAAATTTTCTACCACTTAAAAAAATATGAAAACTCTTTAGAGTGTTTCAATAAAGCCTCAGAGGAATATGCAAGTCAACATTTACGAAATACAAATAAAATTGATCAAATGAAAAATGTAAATAAATTTGAAGAGGCAGTAAAGTATTCTGACAAGATTTATCAAGAAAAAGAACTGGATGATGAATTTTGGTATGAAAAAGGAATGGTGTTAAACAAGTTGAAAAAATATGACGACGCGTTATCGTGTTTTAAAACAATCTTGGAAAAAAATAAAAAAAATTCAAAAATTCTATATGAATTAGCCAAAACTCAATTATGGTTGGGAAACAAACAAGAATGCTTTAAAATTTTAGAAAAATCTTGTATGCTTGATTCCAACATTAAGGAAAAATTAAGAATCGATAAGGACTTTGAACCAATTTCTGAGGAAAAACAATTCCTATCTATTGTTGGATTATCAGAATAAATTATAGAAATTTACCATTCCAAGCGAATAAAATCCTTAATATTAATTCCCTGGTCTTTTTCCCATTTAATATTGGTAAAAACTCCTTGAATTGTTTTTGAGTGAGGTTGAAGTATGTGCTTACCTCCTTGCTCATTATCAAAATAGAATAACTTTGGATTATAATTTACATTAGAATAATGACTAAAATTTAATTCAAAATTTATTGTATCAATTTGGAAAAAATTCTCGAAATTATTTATTGACAATTTGGAATCATAAACCATCTTTACCATCCTTCCTGAATCTCCCTCAAAAACAGGTTTATTGAGTTTTAAAACAATTTTTTTTGAATAAGGAGTGGCCTCTAGAATTTTAGAAATTTGAAGCTCGTTTTCATTTTCATCAAAAGCTTTTAGATCGAGGGTTTCAAATTCTTCTTCAGAATTTGAAACGACACCTGCTACAATTTCATATATTGGTTCAATGGATTTGTTTGAAAAATAAAAAAACCTTTCTAAATGGGCAGAATTGATCTTATCTTTTAAAATTACATTGAAAATTATTTTTTCACATGTAGCACTTTTTTCCGCATCTAATACTGTAGGTGTGACTTTAATTTTCTCTTTAGGTAATTTGGGATTACCAAATCCATCACCAGAGGCTGAAAATATTAACAAGTTATCTCCATGCTTAATTCCAAAATTGTGCAATGGCTGAAGTATCTTTTCATAGTCTTTTGATATTTCAATCAAATCATTTGCAAGGTCATTACTTACTAGGATGTGATTTGAATCACCCATATCCATCACTCGTCTTGCAAGTATTGCTCCAGGACCCCACAAATTTGTATTCCCATACACATCCGATACAACAAAAACGTGGCCAACATGACATCCTATTCTTGATTCTATTTTTTCTACATTAGTTGCTTTATTGTTGTAATCTTTTATTTTTTTATGAAACTCAATAGCCAAGTTGAGAGGTTCTTCAAGTCCGTTTTTGAATCCTATTAACATGCCATCCCCGGTAGGTAAAATCATGACATTATCTTTTGAACTATTCTGAAAGGTTTTGCAATCGTAAATGGTTTGGTTTAAAATCTTAATTTTTGTGCGTTGGGTTTCAGTTGAAAGTATTGGGTTTGATAATCCTACAATATCAATAAAGAAAAAAGCTGCATAAATCAGATCTTCTGGTATTTTATCAGTCAAGCATATTCTGTATTTAAAATTGGGCCATTTGGTATTAAATAATTCGAAAAAACCTTCAATTAGCTAAATTGTTAAGAAATTAGCTCTGATTTGAAGCAGTTTTAATATCTATTAATGAACAATACTGTTTATGCGCACTTTGGGATATGTAAAATGTACGTCATGTCATTCAACAGCATCTATAATTGAAGATTTACGATACAACGGATTAAGAGGCATATGTTTTGAGTGTGGTGGAAACTGGCCAGAATCCTAGAAATTAAAAAAATACTTAGGTAAGATGAAACAAACCTTTTCTGGGAAATTGAATACTGAGCAAATCGCAAATAATTTTTTAGAATTGGCCAGCGAACAAAGACTAAATATTTTAAAAAATTTATCTGATAGAAATCTAAATATCTCAAAACTAG
>JAOTVS010000020.1 GCA_029863275.1 Candidatus Nitrosopumilus sp. | reverse complement strand
ACGAATCATGATCAATGATCTGTAACATTTTGGAAGGATCATTCAATATCCTTATAAGGAAATTGTGTATAAATAGTACGATGTCGGAGGTTTCTTGGAAATGTTTTCGCTGTAATTTATCGTTTAAAGAAGAACAAGTAGCAAGTTTACATAAGGAAATTTCTAACCACTCGGTATCTAAAGTCAAATCAATTACAGCATAATTTTTGAAATTGTTTTAAAATTATAAAAGATATGCAGGAGGTGGGATTTGAACCCACGAACTCCTAAGAGAAAGGATTTCCTATTAGTGGATCTTGAGTCCTTCTCGGTTGACCGGGCTTCGATACCCCTGCAATTGAATCTAATATGGACCGATATTTTTCAATTTCTATTAGGAATTTTGGAAAAAAGTATAGAACTCAAAATTAAATAACAAATTTGCACTTGAGATATTTTATTTTCAAAGCTTTTAATTGTGTGAATTATGGTCAAAAATACATGGAAGAATTGCAGCCAATTTCACAAGTAAGAAACATGCGAAGTGGAATCAATACAAAAGGTGTTGTAAAGAGTATGGGAGATCCAAGAACTGTCAACCTCAAAAGTGGAGGAACTATTGATGTGTGTGATGCAGTAATGGCAGATGGGGAAACAGAAAATGATGAAATTAAGCTTACTCTTTGGGGAGATGACATAAAGGCAGTAAACATAGGTGACACTGTTGTCATTACAAATGGATACACAAATTCGTTTAGAGATGAGGTTTCCTTGACCAAAGGCAAGTTTGGAAAGATGGAAATTAATCCTTAATACACGATACTTTAAAACTATTTTTTTATTTTGTGCATATCCTATAGGTTTTTTATATTTGGGTTTATTTTACTGGATTTTGGGGCGTGTTCGAAAAAGGCAATATCAGATTTAGTCATCATATAGATTTTCTAGCTCACGGACATACTTTAAAACTAGTTTTTCAGCCATGTTTATCAAATGAGTGGCCTCCTCATCATTTAGGTGATCGCGTCCATTTTCTGAAGCATTTTGTATTAACATGTCGATTTCATTTGAAACAATATCACTATCTTTATCCAATCTCGTCTATCGCCAAATAGCCTATCAAAAAATGATACTTAAAGCGGATCTTCTGTCTCATAGTTTTTTAACAATTTGAAAATTTGGAAAAATTAGGCACAATCCACCATTAAAGGCCAAAATGCTGCTTGAAATTAACTAGAAATATTTTTCATAAAAAAATGAATTTAAAAGATTGTATGCAGTATTTGAACAATTAATTATTGATAACTGGTGTATCTGAAATAAAAAAAGTTGAACAAGAAGAAAACCATTACCATTTATAAAAAATTTCAAGAAGAGTTTGATATTGACGAGTCAGCTATTTCCATAGCTGAAAAATTACATCTTGAATTATTAGAGAAAAACCCTTTCAAGTATGAGTCATTTTATCTTATTGCAGCAGTATGCATCTATACAGTATCACATATGCTACCTAAAAAAATAACTTTTCAAGACATTGAAAAAATATCTCACATAAAAAAAGAAGAAATTGAAAAATGTTACAATATGGTGTTAGAAACAGAATGAACCATAATTTCTTTTAAAAAATATAGTTTAAAAAAGTTATTTTTATTTTAGGATAAAAATTATTCTAAATTAATTTTTTTATCGTTTAGTTTTTTATTTCTTTGCTGCTTTTCTTTTTGGTGCAGTTTTTCTAGCTGGTCTCTTTGCTGCTTTTCTTTTTGGTGCAGTTTTTCTAGCTGGTCTCTTTGCTGCTTTTCTTTTTGGTGCAGTTTTTCTAGCTGGTCTCTTTGCTGCTTTTTTCTTTAGGTGTAATTCTTCCAGTTTGGCAACAGCTTTATCTAAAGAATTTTTGGCAATCTCTTCTTGTTTGATATATTTTTCTAATTCCTTTTCAAATTTTCCTGCCTTTTTATGACTAGAAATCATTGCATCTCTAAGTGAAGGTTTGGATTGAGTTTGTTTTTTAATTTTAGTAGTAATTTTTGATTTTGTATTTGAAATATGAGCTACTTGTTCAGTAATTTTTTTTGCTGTTTTTTTTCTTGAATTTATTTCAAATTCCAAGTCTTCAATATGAGCCGTTATTGATTTTATTCTCCCTTCTGCATTTTGTTTTTCGTCGTTATTTTCAGCAAATTCTACTTGTTGTTGGGCCTCAATTAGTGCCTCTTTTTCTTGATTAAGACGACTTTCAGCTGTTTCAACTAATCTTTGTATGCTTTCTAGCTGAGCGTTTTTTTGTGTTAATATATCAGAGGCTCCAGAGAAATCTTCTCTTTCTGATTCTATTTTTTTATCCAAAGAGGATAATCCTGATAAAGACCTTCGTTCAGTAGATCTTAGTTCTTTGAGTTGTTTTTCTGTTTTTAATCGAAGTTTAGAAGCATCTTGTTTCTTTTTTCTCAAATTTACAACTAATTTTTCAAGTGAGACCAATGACATAAGTCAAAACGGGACGGGATTAAGTTGTTAATATAATCAGGATTTGACTTAGCTGTAAAGAAAATTAACATCTTCATCCCCTATAGTGATCGGAAAATCGCCCCTAAAATATACAAAAAGCGATAATCAACCAATGGAGCGAAGTCTTCTGTTGTTTGAAAACTCTGTAAAAAGCAAGATAACATTTAGAGAGTATCTAAAGCGACTAAAAAAGTTTCTAGAGTTTTGTAATGCAGATATCTTTGATATATTATCAAGGATAGAACCTGCAAAGCTTCAAGAAAAGCTAGAAGACTATATCATGTTGCGCAAAAAACAGATCAATCCAAATTCAATACCTGTAGAATTTTTTGCAATAAAGTCATTTTTGGAGACAAATGAAGTAGACCTAAAGTGGAGGAAGATAACAAAAATGTTTCCAGCTAGAATCAAAAAAACTGGAAGACGAGCATATACCACCGAGGAAATTCAGCAGATATTATCAACTGCAATTGAGCTTAGGACCAGAGCAATAATCCATGTTCTAGCTTCATCAGGTGTAAGAATTGGCGCACTGCCAAAACTTAGAATGCGACATTTATTGGATATGCCTTCAGGATGCAAGGCAGTTTGTGTCTATGAGGGAACAGTCGATAAACTCGTTAACACTTCTATGAACCCCTCAAACCAACAGGTTCAAATCCCCGAAAACATATTTTGAAAAATTATGAAATATCTTTTTCTTGTTGGAGGGTGTCTTTTAACAAGTCTAGGATTCCTCCTGATTCTTGGAATAATGTTAGTAGGTGGACTTGCCGAGGAAACTGGACTTGGAATTTTAATGGTTGTAGGAGGATTATTCTTATTGTATAAGGGATTAAAAAAGAAGAAACTCTGAAATTATTTTTTTGGGAAGGGGGAGAAATTAGAAAGCCCCAGCCAATGAACATTCCTTAGAACAAAAGTCTGTATCTCTGTTTTCAAATTCCTTACCACAAATCTGGCATTTTGCATTGGACATCACAAATTTGTCAATGTAGGCTGTAAATAATAAATTGCTGTTTAAGATGAACACACATCAAATATTATAATTTTTTAATAATGATAACAGAAATTATTTTTTGGAAAAATCAATATTATTGCAAAATGTAATATTTTTTTTGACACATGAGTATACTTAAAATAAACTTTTACCAAATTTCATACAGAAGAAATTCAAGAGTTGTCACCAAATCAACCTTTTAGGTTACTGGTCTTAAACTCCAATAGTTTCAGGTGTTCAAGAAGAGAGATTCGTTTAAGTCTGAAACTTGATTTCTTCTTTACTAAAATAATTATTTCTTGTTTTAATTATTTTTGTCGGTGTTGGAGTTTATCTGGTAAAGTTTAGAACCAAGAAAGAGTAACTTTCTTTTTCTTTTAGTTTGTTCACCAAAATTAAATTTGAATTTTTCACACTACTCCAATATTTTTCATAGTGGTTCGAAACTCTAGTTACACACATGATTTTAACTATAATTTAGTTTATGGAATCTCAATGAACAAAACAATTTCCTTAGCTGCAATCGCAATGTTTGCAGTAATGATGGGTTTAGCAGCATTTGCTCCAGCAGCTTTAGCAGAAAAAATGCCTAAAGTAGTTCTTTGTCATAACGATGAGGGGGAAGACGGCATACATGGAACCGATGATGATTCATGGTCAAAAATATCTGTAAGTGGCAATGCAAAACAAAAACACATTGACAATCATGGTGATTTGGAGATAGGCGTAGACATTACTGAAGCCGAGTGCGATGCACTAGTCAATCCACCAGTAGCACCATAAGTATTGATTCGAAAAAAATCAAACTTTTTTTATTTTTTTTAAAATATTTTTACACTTTAATCTGGATTAGTAGGACTTTTGACGCCTGAAAAGGTGGATACTATTTTTACTGACAGTCGATAAACTCGCTTACACATCAAACGTATTCTAAATTAATTTTTAATCCAAAATAATTTCAATCTTATTTAGATTTGACAAACTTTAGAATTATTAGTCTAGATTAACAAGTACCTAATTGATATTATTTATGAACTCATAATAAAATTGTTGAATAGAATAATACTGTCATTAGTTTTCGCTAGTGTGATATCTCTGCTGTTATCTACTCTTATTTCAGATTCTGCACTTGCTCAAAAAAACACTCAAATTTTTAACAAAGATAAAAAAATGTGTTATCTTGTTTTAGCTGGTGGGGATAATGATGAAAGGTTAGCATCCGAACCTGATCCTACACTACTTGCGACCTCAAGTTTAGGTGCAGAATTCAAATTTTTATCAGAACAAACAAAGAAAGGTAGTACAAGTAGGAGTGGTCAAGTTGACGACCAAAAAGAGTTCACCAATGAAATCAACGCTATAAAATTAAAATGTAAAGCTGGAGATGAAGCTGTTATTTTCTTTTTTGGCCATCAGGGAAAGGATGGGCGTCTGGGAATTTATGAACAAAAAGTTGTCAAAGGAGAAAAACCAGAGGATAATAAAATACAACCAAAAATAAAAGATGTCATAACTCCTAAAGAACTAAGAGATATTTTATCAGGGTTTCAACAAGATACCACAGTCTCATTTTATACTGGAGGATGTAATGGAGATGCTGCAAAAGAGACTGTAGAAAATGCCATAGACAATAAAGGCAGACCCTATGGTGATAATTTTAACTATTGGGGAGCAAAACCCGCAGTTAGCTCAAATGAATGGGGCGCATTCAAACTTCCTCTAGGCGACGAGACAGGAAACAAATTTCCTGATTCCGGTAATGATGATGAAGTAACCACAACAGAAGAATATGAAGAAGATTTGAAAAAAAGAAAGCCCAATTGGTTTCTCTCCTTTGAACCTAGTCCGGAGATAGGTGATGACTTGGTTTGTT
Organism: Candidatus Nitrosopumilus sp.; assembly: GCA_029863275.1. Lineage (GTDB taxonomy): Archaea > Thermoproteota > Nitrososphaeria > Nitrososphaerales > Nitrosopumilaceae > Nitrosomaritimum. Next base: position 24,191 of record JAOTVS010000020.1, on the reverse strand, counting down.
TGGTAGACATAGTAGGTGGTTCTAAAATTTCCTTAGATAAGACATCTCTTTTACTAGCAGGAATTCAATCTATTACAATATGGGTAATTCCAACTGTTGCAGGTATTGCAGGTGCAGGAATTTATCTAGTAAAGAACAAAGCAAATAGGGATTAATTTTCTTATTTTTCACAATAACTCCTTGATTATATCGCCTCAAACTTTGCTACTACGAAATGCATTTTTAGTGGTGATAATTAGCTGATAATATTGGCAAAGTCAGATCCAAACTCTGATAGATATGAAACAATATTAATTGAATCAAAAATTAGAGAAGGAGTTTTTCATAAGGTTGTTAAAAACTTAGAAACCGGAAAAGCTGTTTCTTGTTCTTGTAAATGTTGGAGCAAAGGAAACAAGTCTTGTTTTGGCATGAGAAGTATTGGAGTTTAGAGTTAGACAATATTTTTTAAAACTTAGATTAGGTGTTTCAAACATACAATAACCTATCTAGCTTTTATCCACAAACGGAAAAAATGAATGATTTACATGAATAAATTCTTGGTGAGTATTATTAACAAAATTAGTTCATGTCAATCATGGAAAATTACAATGGTTTCTTAAATCCATTTTGGGAAGAACCTAACCTTGACCAAAGATTGTCAAAAGAATACAACATCAATAAAATTGAGGGTGATATGAAATAACAAACCCTACTGATACCCAGAAAACAAAACCAAAATCAATGAAAAAATTTTCTGCCCTTTCAAATTCTCCAAGAATTGGTTTATTGGTCCAAGTGATAGATATTGTTGTAAAAGTGGGTTCGTCGCTGTGAAATCATCTTGCATTTCTGGTGATGGAGTAATCTTGGTAAAGTTTAGAGGAAGAGAATAAATTTTTGAAAATAAAAAGAAGAAGAAGAAGTTATTTTTCGCCCTTTTCAACTTTGAATTGGGTTTCTACATTACCTTTTTTTGCGCCAGTATGATCATATTCGGTGTATGTTACCTTGACTTCCTCAAAATTATTACCGACTACGACAGTTGGAGGTCCAGCTTCATCGTTACCTGATGCGTTTGTCTGATAGCTAGTCACCATTACGTTGATAAGTTCATATTTTAGGTATGTTTCCCTCACTCCGCCATATGTTGCAGTTAGTTCTATTTCCAGCTTGGGAATTACCTTGCCCAAAACTATGGCCTCTAAAAGTTTAGGAGATGCTTTATCATAGTCCATGGTAATCGTAAGATCTTCGATTACAGGCATAGTTTGACCTTTTTTGTCAGTGGTTTGATGTGCACCCCAATCAAGGGATAGGATATCAATCCATTTACCATGGTTAGATTCATCTGACTCCCCATCAATTCCATCGTATTTTGCAAATACTGCACCATACGCATCATTTAGAGAAACACTTCCAACAAAAATTATTCCAACTAGAAGTATTGCAGATATAGTTGTGGTGTTCATTAAATTTTAAAATAATACAGAAATAATTAAAGATATTTCTGTTCTCAAATAATATTACATTTAGAAAAAGAGTTTAGAATCCAACAAAGAGTAAAACCTCTTCTCTTTTTATTTTCTAATTTAGTATGGTACCAGCAGTTGCAGGACTTGTCGGTGCTGGAGTATATATGGTAAGGTTTAGAAGAAACTAGAATGGGTAATCTAGATTTTATCCACGAAATTGTATTAAACAAAAAATCTTACAATTTATTTATGACTCTTAACAATTCTCAGAAAATTATTGCCAGTATTTTAGCTCTAGTTCTTGTTGCTGGAATGACTAGCCCAGCATATGCTGGGTTTTCTGGTGATGATTCTGATGCTGATGGCATTCCTGATTTAATTGAAGATTTGAACGATGATGGGGATCCAACTAATGATGACACGGACGGTGATGGTACTCCAAATTATTTAGATACAGATGATGATGGTGATGGAGTGCTCACTATTAATGAGGATATAGACGGTGATGGGGATCCAACTAATGATGACACGGACGGTGATGGTACTCCAAATTATTTAGATGATACAGATAGTGATGTTGATACAGATGGAGATGGAATACCAGATAGTGTAGACGCATGTCCTTCTGAAGATTCAACTGGACAAGATGCAGATGGAGATGGATGTATTGATTCATTGCCTTGTGGTATTGGTACAACACCAAACACGACTACCAATGAATGTGAAGCTGATATCGTTGCATGTGCCGATGGAACAACACTTAACATTATTTCCAAAGAATGTGAAGCAGATGTTACACAAGATGATTTAGATTTGCTACAAGATATTATTGATAATCTTAACGCCGTAATTGCACAACTCCATTCCATAATTACTGGACAAAGCGATGCTGAGATTTGTCACAAACCCGGAACAAACCAGGAAAGTACATTGATGGTTTCTGTACAGCCATTACAAGGACATCTTTCTCATGGTGATACATTAGGTGCATGTGTGTCATAATCATTTGTAAATTCTTAACAATAATTTCCCACAATCAAAATGCACACTTTAATCTGGATTAGTAGGAATTTTAGGTCCTAGAGTAATCTTGGTAAAGTTTAGATGTAGAAATTAATTTTCTTTTGGAATTCTAAAAATAAAACTAGTTCCCTTGCCTAAAACACTATTTACTATAATCTCTCCTTTCAATCCCTCTACAATTCCCTTACAAATGTTTAATCCCAAACCTGTTCCACCATGTTCACGTTTCAAACTAGTATCAGCTTGATAAAATTTCTTGAAGAGCAGCTTTTGTTTTTCTTTTTCAATTCCTGGACCATTATCTTTAACTTCAAAAATTACATCTGTTTCCTCATTTTTACAATTTATCTCAATCCTACCTGTATCCTTTGAAACAAAATCTATAGAATTATTAATTAAATTGGTAAGAACTTGCTCGATTCGCTTTTCATCACTTTTTAAAATGATTTCATCTTTTGTTAAATTAACAAGTACAATATTTTTTGTTTTTATGGTCTGTTCAAAATTATTCAATACCATATCCATTAAATTTAAAACGTTAAATTCAGACTTTTCAAAACTCATTTTTCCCATTTCTAATTTTTGAGCATCTAGCAAGTCAGAGATTAATCTTTGAAGTTTTAATGCATTGTTTAAAATTGTATTAACTGCTTTGATTTGCTTTCCGTCAAGATTTCCCAATATTTTTGGGTTTTTTAGAGCATCGCACCAACCAACAATGGGGGTAAGCGGAGATCTTAACTCGTGAGTAATCATTGAAAGAAATTCTCCCTTTTCAGCCTCTATTTTTTTGAGCCTCTGAAATTGAGATTTTATTGTTTCTTCATTTTCTTTATTTTTGGTAATGTCCGTCCGAATCGAAATGTATCTCTCAATTTTGCCATTATAATCAAAAATTGGAGCAATAATTGTTTTAACCCAATACAGAGAACCATCTTTTGCTTTATTTTTAATCTCATTATTCCAAATTTTACCTGAAGATATTGTATCCCACATATTTTTGTAAAATGATTGTGGATGATAATCTGATTTTAGAATTCTGTGATTTTGTCCGATTAATTCATTCATTGAATATTTTGAAGTCTCACAAAACTTTTCATTTGCATGAGTAATATTTCCTTGATTATCAGTAAATGAAACCAATGCAAATTCATCTAAAACTAAAAGTAAATTGTCTTTTTCTTTAATGGGAATTGCAATTGAGCGTGAAATCAATAATCCAAAACTTATTGCAACAGTGCCTATCAAAATTGAAAGGCCCAAAATAATGAATTTAAGGGCTAATACCGAACTTAAGACATCTTGTGTATCATATTTTAAAATTAATATCCAACCTAAACCATCATAATTTCGATATCCTTCAGAATATGAAAAAGAATAGAGATTTCCGATTTCCATCAATTCATTTTCTTTTATTATGACATGATCCTTACCTTCAATTACAGTCTTAATATATGGCCTTGAAATTGCATCTTCAAAAAGTCTCCAATCTTGTTCTGTAGAAAAAATTATTTGGTTATTTTTATTAATTAATTCAAATTGAGTTGATGTATGTGTGGAATCTGATTTTGCTTCTTGAATACTTACTAGAATATTATTTATGTTAACTACCGATTTCATTACCCCTAGAAAATTCCCGTCCTCATCATTAACCCTCACAGAAATATCGATGGAATATATTCCAGCACTATCATCAAAATCAACATCGTTTATGTGCCATCCATTATTTTTTGCAATTTGCCACCATTCCTCATCATTTTGTTTATAGTCAGAAGTAACAGATGATTGAGCTACATTCACTCCATACTTGTTTGTAGTAAAAATTTCAGCAAAAACAACTTCTTCATATTCCTTTTCATAGAAATTAATTTTATTTTTTAGAATTTGTGAACTTTCAAAATCAATTATATTTTCTATTAAAGAATTATTCTCTTCTAAAGGTGTAGATCTCCATTTCATATCTATTTCGTCAATGTATTTTTCAACATCTTCAATTTTATCAAAATTTTCATTAGAAATTTTAAGTGAAGTTTGTAATCGCGGATCACTGGCAAGTTCTTGAGATTCAACAATCCTCGTATAGATATTTTTATCAATGTCATTTAGAATTTTTTTAGATAAAACAACGGCATCCTGAGTTATACTATCCTCCAATGCTGATTCAGAAAAATATATTGCCAAATATCCTATTAGACCAATTAATACACCCATACAAATAAATGATAAAATCAGTTTTTTTGCTATTTTCATTTGATTGCCATCTCACAATTTACTAATTTTGTATCCGGTGTTTTTGTAAAGTATCTAAAAGGTCATCTAATCTCAATGGTTTTCTAAGGCATCCTGCTACACCACTGTTGATAAAATCTTTAATCTCTTTTTCAGACACAACTGAGGCCGTGACAAGGTAGATATTATAATCAATTATGGGACCGTCTTTTAGTAAATTTTTTAATATATCTTCTCCAGATAATTTTGGCATTGCTAAATCAAGCAAAACTATGTCTGATTCCTTTTTTTTGATCAGCTCAAGTCCTTCTTTGCCATCATTTGTGACTCTACAAGAATGCCCACTAGCTGATAAAGTGGTTTCAAATAAATCAGTAATTTCTTGGTTATCATCAATTAATAGAATATTCATTATATTACTAACGTTGATTTACGTGATAAAAAATGGCCACTTTAAAGTAATAAACAAAGAATTCTTTTTTTTTCGATAATTTTTTCCTGTTTGAGATAGGAGAATTTAAAAAAATATTTATTTTTAGACTTTAATTATGACAAAGTCATTCAAAATTTTTTACTGTCTCAAGAAGTTTTTCTAGTCGTATGGGCTTTTGGAGTATCTCTTTGATTCCTTTTTGAGTAAATTCTAGAGTTTCTGACTCTTCTAGATTTTCTGCAGACAAAATTACAATGTTGTTTAGTTCAATCAATCTATCTTTCTCTAAGGAATTAATTACATCTTTTCCAGTTAATCCTGGCATTTGCAAATCTAGGAGAATAAGATTAAAATTCTCTTTTTCAATTAGTGATAATGCGTCTACGCCATTATTACAGATTGTTACCTTGTGTTCATTTGCTGAGAGAACACTATCCAGCAAAAGTGCAATGTCTTCATCATCATCAACACATAAAATTTTCATTGTTTTTCTTCATCCTTTAAGAAATATCATTGCACAAAAACTTTTTCTTAACAAATGTTTGAATATTTTCTAATAAAATTCAATCAAAAAATAAAATCAATACTGTAGATAATACCAATAATTAAGCAGTTTAAGTTATAATTTAACTATTAAAGGGATAATGAGATTTTTCTATTAAACGGTAGCTAATTTTTTGTACCAGGACAGATCTGAAAATTCAAATTTAGTGTATTTTTGCGTTGGATGAATCTCTTCAAATTTTTTAAATAATAAAGTAGTAAGGCCTACCAACAATTGTGTTTTTTGTTCTAATTGCCGAATTCTAAAAGCATCAAGCGATTCTTTCTTGACTTGATCGGAATTTTCCTCAGGATTCTTTGGTACTAGATTTTTAAATTCTGGTGAGTTTAGGATTGTTCTTAAATAATCAGAAAAACTATCTTCGGATTCTTTTGACTCAATGTTCATAGAATTAATTATTTTTTCAATATTTACCATTTTGTTTGTTCATTTTGTTACAATTAGGAAACAAAATTCCTTTTTATTCCCTTAACCAAATTCACATTATAGAACAATTCATTACAAACTTTAAACATAATTTGAGGATATTATTTTTATTGTTTGCCAATAAACTCGTTAGTCTTACCCCATCAAATTAATAAGCCCAATTCTCGATTAGGGTTTTATCTAAAATTGTCGAAGTTTGAAATTATTTTTTTAAAGGATTTGTAAGTGCAGGATTGTATCTAGTAAAATTTAGAAAAACTAGATCAAAATTTAATAAATCCCACACCAATGTTCATTATGAACCCATTTTCTAAACAAAATAAGGGTGAAGAATTAACATATTTTGATCGTATTTACACATTCTTTAAAAAATATTAATCAAAGAATTTGTTTAAAGATATGAGTTTTCATCCTAAAGATTTGCCGATTTTTAAAACATATGATCTAAAGAATGAAGGCGATGCATTAGATGCCGTTGATGATATGGTAAATCTTGGATTCAGTAATAGAAAAGAAGGATTTAAGGTTTTGATGCCAAAAGAAACAAAACTTGCAAAACAGATTGGGTATTCTGTTACAACAGGTATCAATTATGAATTAAGAAAAAGAAACAAACTCAGAGACATAAAATATTGGACATACCATCATGATAGTGACCATTACGCAATAATTTTAATTAGCAATAAAGTTCTTGAAGAGTTAGGTTTTTGATTTATCAAAAAATTTTTCCAATTTTGTCCTATATGCCAAAACCCCAGTCAACATTATCCCCAGAATTGTACCTCCAATGACATCCATCGGAAAATGTTGTAAAACGTAGATTCTACTAATTGACACCAAAATTGGATAAGCAAAAAGAAGGTAGCACCACCGAGGAAATCGCTCAGATAATGCATATGCTAAAACTATTCCAAAAATAATTGATCTTGCAGCGTGTCCAGAAGGAAATGATGCATCAAAACCACCTTCACAAAACATTGCAAAAGTATCACGGCTAATCTGTACGGGAAAATCTACACCTTCATAATCAAAATCAGGTCTGTCTCTATCCACACCACATTTTATGTAGCCTGTAAGTAAGGTAGAGATAACAATTAAAATCATTAATGTAATTCCAATTCTTCGTGTTTTTTTAACAATAAGAGCAATTACCCCAAATCCCAGCATGTAAAAGGGATCGCCACTTTCGGTAATGATTTGCATAATAATATCCAAAGTTGGATCTCCAACATTTTCTGAAACAAACAAGATTATACTATCATCAAAACGTTTAGTAACCTCAAAATATACCAGAACCAAAATAATCAAAAATAAAATTACCAACAACACAAAGGAGCGAGATCGAAAATCAAAAATCCAGTTTTGCAAGTAGTTATGCCTTTTTTGAGGTATTTTTAATTTTACCTAGTAGAAAAAATGTTTTGAAGATACCATTTATTCCAAAAAATTTTTCACTCTGAACAACTCAAAGAATTTAACCAAGAAGGCAATAGGAAGAGCGTGAATGTGCTCACCCTAGATGATTTTGATCTTCACGATAAGACAGTTTTTTTAAGAGTTGATATGAATTGCCCAATAGATCCTGAAACTATGGAGATTACTGGGACTAAACGAATTGAAGAGGCAATTGAAACAATTCAATCACTAGAAAATGCAAAGGTAGTAGTTGCGTCACATCAGGGTAGGGTTGGAAATAAAGATTATACAGGTATGGATAAGCATGCATTAGTCCTCGAAAAATTATTAAAAAAAAAAGTAAAGTATGTTGAAGATGTAATCGGTAGTGCCGCACAAAATGAAATTAAAAATTTGAAAAATGGTGAAGTTTTACTTTTAGATAATCTGCGTTTATGTGCTGAAGAGAACTATGAATTTTCCCCAGAAGATGCATCAAAAACTATAATGGTACAAAGATTATCCAAGCTTTTTGATCTTTGTGTTTTAGATTCTTTTCCCAGTGCGCATAGATCACATCCATCAATTGTTGGATTTGCCCAAGTTTTGCCTGCATGTGCGGGTCGCATTGTAGAAAGAGAGGTTAAAAACCTCGATGAGATAATGACAATTGCAAAGGCCCCTCATGTCATTGTTCTAGGAGGATCAAAAGTTCCAGATAGATTAGAGGCAATAAAAATGCTCATCCAAAATGGACGCGCAGATCATGTTTTACTTACAGGTGTGATTGGAAATGTGTTTATGCGTGCCCAAGCAAGAATAAAATTTCCACTAGGAATCAAAAGAGAAGAAGAGGTAGTAGCCAAAGCACATGCGCTAATAGGAGAATACCCAGATGTTTTTTCAACTCCAGTTGATATTGCTATTGATAAAGATGGGCAACGAGTAGAGATGGATGTAAGAGAGATTGCAAAAGGGGATAAAATTTATGATCTTGGTCCAAAAACCGTAGAGTTTTACTCAAAATTAATTGCAGGTGCAGGAACTGTCTTTATCAGTGGACCTGCAGGATTTTTTGAAAAAGAAAATTTTAGGTTTGGAACAAAAAAAATGCTTGAAGCAGTAGCAAATTCAATGGCAACAACTATTGTTAGTGGCGGTCATTTAACATCAGTTCTAAAAAGCCAAGGACTAGAGAAAAAAATCAAGCATGTAAGTACAGCAGGCGGTGCTTTGGTACTTTATCTTACCGGTGAAAAGCTTCCAATGATTAAAGCACTAGAGGAAGCCGCTAAAAAATATAGAAACTAAATTAATGCGCTGCAAGAGGGGTTTGGGCATTGTTGTTTTTCTGAATCTCCAAGATAGATATCGTGATTACAAGAATTACAGTGAAATTTTTTTAGAGTGTCAAACAGTTTAAGCCAAATTGTTGTGAAATTTTGGGCGATATTTCTGGTAAGACCAGAATTACAAATCTCCAGGATATAAGGTTCTAAATCATCAATTATCCAAGAGGAATTAAAATCACCTTCAAGTTTTATTGTTTCAAATATCTCATCGTTTGTAAATTTTTTATCCACGTCGTTATATTTTTCAAAAATTATTTTTCTAATTTGTAATTGAATTGGAGTAGAAGGGGTAAATGTACTCATACACTAGTATAAGCTTGCTGCCTCTTCTTTTAACTTATCTACATCTGATGAATCCTCTAGATGTTTTCCCAAGTAAGAGTAAAGAGCAGATTTTAGAACTTTGAGGGAGAGTAACGCACATTTTATTCTCACTGCTTGTAAATTCTCAAGACCTAATTCTCCTAAAACATCAGTTTTTGAGATATTTCGAACATCCTTGATATTTTTTCCCTTTGCAATCTCGGTTAAAACCGACGAACAGGCCATGCAAATGGCACATCCTTTACCGTGAAATTTAATATCAGATACCTTATCACCATCAATTTTCATATCAATGTCAATACTATCTCCACATAATGGATTAGAGTCATGAAAAGTAACATCATGATCCTCAATTTTTCCATAATTAATTGGATTTCTCGAATAATCAATAATCATTTCATGATAAATATCAGCGTTGCTCATAATTTGAATATCCTCGCTACTTTATTTAATGAATTGATTAATTTATCAATTTCCTCTCTGGTATTGTAAATGTAAAAGCTAGCTCTTGATGTTGCTGCAACATTTAGTCTTTCCATTAGTACTTGGGCACAATGATGTCCTGACCTTATTGCAATCCCTTCCTCATCAATGATTTGAGCTACATCGTGAGGATGAACATCAGCAAAATTAAATGAAATTACCCCCCCTCGTTTTGAGATATCTTTGGTCCCATAGATATGCAATCCCTTTACTTGAGAGAGTTTCTCTATAGCATAAGAGGTCAATTCAATTTCATGTTGTCTGATTGCAGTCATGCCGATATTAGACAGATAATCAATTGCTGCACCAAATCCAACAACATCGGCAATATTGGGTGTCCCTGCTTCAAATTTGTACGGTAAATCATTCCAGGTTGTTTCATATTTGTGAACTTCTCTTATCATATCTCCACCTCCATGAAAGGGACTCATAGTTTCTAAAACGGATTTTTTAGCCCATAAAATTCCAATACCAGTTGGTCCTAACATTTTATGTCCAGAAAATGCAAAAAAATCACAACCTAACTTTTCAATATCTACTTTCATGTGAGGTACTGCCTGTGCACCGTCAACCAAAGTCAAAACCCCGGCTGCTTTACATTTTGAAATAATTGTATCCGCATCAGAGATTGTTCCTAAAACATTTGACATTAAACTAAAGGTGACAAGTTTAACTTTGCCTGTGGCTAAATATTTATCAAGATCATCTAAGGTTAATTCACCATTATCATCCATTCCAATGTATTCTAGTTTGGCACCCTTTTCTTGTGTTAGTAATTGCCAAGGAACAATATTGCTATGATGTTCATATTCAGTAGTTACAATAATGTCGCCTTCCTTTATATGATCTCGACCCCACGCATATGCTACTAAATTAATTGCCTCCGTTGTCCCCCTTACAAAAATAATTTCCGTTTTGTCTTTAACATTGATAAAATTTGCAATCTTTTCTCTTGAATTCTCATATAGTTCTGTGGCCTCTTCTGCTAGTGCATAAACTGCTCTGTGAATATTTGCATTATGATTTCTATAGTAATCATTTATTGCATCAATTACTTGATTTGGTTTTTGGGTAGTAGAAGCATTATCCAAGTATACCAAAGTCTTATTTTCTCTTACTGTTCTTTTTAAAATTGGAAAATCTTTTCTAAGATTTTCAAAGGATGTTTGAGCACTTTGCATTATCTATATCTCCACGTAAATCTTATTTTGTTCTATTTTAGTATTGTATGTCTTTAATGGAGTTTCTGCCGGAAGGTTTTGAGGTTTTCCGTCTTTGAGATTAAATACAGAAAGATGTAATGGACATCTAACACCTTCTTCACTTAGGAATCCAGTTGATAAATCAGCATCAGCATGAGTGCAAATCAAATCAGTTGCAAAAATATTCCCTTTTTGATTTGCCAAAAGGATTTTTTTTTCATTTGTTTGAAATCCAAAAAGCTGACCCTCTTTTACTTGGTCTAAATCACAGGCTTTAATCCATTGAGACATTTTAGTTACCTGTACTTGTAATGTTGCTCTATTTCTGCATCTTCGTTATATCGAGTTTCTTCAACTTCGACAAATTTTGCAAGTTCTTCATCCGTGTTTATCGTAAGTTCTTTATCATCCCATTTTGATTCAATTAGATGGGCAATCCATGCTCTTACTTGAAAAGACATTTTCCTAGATAGCGGTTCTAGAAATCCTTCAACAATTGTTCTTTCTGCCTCTTCTGTACTCAAGCATCTTGTTTGAAGATAAAATATTTGTTCTTCATCAATCTGAGCCACTGATGCGGAATGCGTAGCCTTGACATCATTTGTAAATATTTCTAATCCTGGAATAGAATCAGACTTTGCATCTTTATCTAATAAAATTGAGCGGCCCGACAAGAATGAATTTGATTTTGTGGCATTTTCTTTAATTCTAATCATTCCTTTGAATAGCGATTTTGACTTGTTTCGGAGTATTGATTTTTCAACTACTCTTCCCTCAGTTGCAGGAGCTTCATGGTTTACATCAGTCTGAATATCAAAAGATTGCTCTTTGTTTCCAAAAATTACTTCAGAATCATTTGAAGATGCCCCTGAGCCATTAAGATAATATTCTATTTTATATCTAGATAAAACAGAGCCAAATAATCCAGAATACCAATTTACTTTGGCATCTTGTCCTAAATCTGTTCTTCTAGTAGAAAAGTTTACAGTGTTTTGATCCATCATCTGTAATGTTGTCATATCAAGTTGGGCATTGGCGGCAACATTTGTGTTAAATAATTCAAGGTAAGCTTGTTGTTTTTCTGATTTAGGAGAGTATAGCTCCTGAACAATAGTTGCTTTGCTACTCTCATCTGCAAAGATAATATTTCTAGAGATAGTAGAGATGCCATCATCTGATAGACAAGTGACTATGTGTATTGGTTTTTCCAGTACTAGATTTTTTGGAATGTGGATAAATATTCCAGAGTTAAATGCAGCATTGTTTAATGCAGTGAATTTATCGTTTTTTGAATTTGATGATTCCAAGGATTTTTTTACAAGTTCTGAGTTATTTTTTATGGCATCCTCAATTGAAGATATTACGAGTCCTTTTGATTTTAGTTCATCTGAGATTTTTATTTTATGAATATGGGCACCAATTTGGACAATGCATGTGTCATTTTCTAATTCAGTCAATCTTTTATGCAAAAGACTTGGAACTGTATTGGTTGTAGTTACTGAGATAGAAACTTGTTTTGGATCCATTTTTTTGGCATCAGTGTATTTGTTGTACAGTGGAGAAGTTTCAATTGGAAGATTCTCATAGACGGACAGAGAACTTTTTCTATATTCTTTTAACCAATCGGGTTCATTTTTAGATGAGGAGATTTCATCAATATGAGTGGGACTAATTGTTGATAGGGTTTGAGACATGTCTATTCATTTTAAAGTCTAACCGACTGAATCATCCATTTCTATTTTGATGAGTCGGTTTAGTTCTACTGCATATTCCATAGGTAGTTCTTTAGTAAAAGGCTCCATGAATCCATTTACGATTAATGATAGTGCATCTTCTTCTGAGAAACCTCTGCTCATTAAGTAAAATATTTGCTCATCACCAATTTTTCCCACAGTTGCCTCATGTGTAATGGTTGCATCTTCTTGATTGATTTCCATGTATGGATATGTATCAGTCTTTGAGGTATCATCTAGTAACAGAGCATCACATCTTACTGTGGCCTTGACATTTGTAGCACCCTTTGCAACATTTAGTAAACCTCTGTATGTTGATCTTCCATCAAGTCTACTTACAGATTTAGATGTAATCTTTGAGGTAGTGTTTGGTGCAAGGTGGACCATTTTGGCACCTGTATCTTGATGCTGTCCTTTTCCTGCAAATGCAATAGATAGAGTCTCACCATAGGCCCGTTCTCCCATTAGATAGATTCCAGGATATTTCATTGTAAGTTTGCTTCCAATGTTGCCATCAATCCATTCTACTGTTGCACCCTCATATGCATATGCGCGTTTGGTGACAAGATTGTAAACATCACTACTCCAATTTTGGATTGTAGTGTATCGTAGTTTGGCATCTTTGTGTGCAACCAATTCAACAACTGCAGAATGCAATGACTCAGATGAATACACTGGAGCAGTACAACCTTCAATATAATGAACTTCAGAGCCCTCATCTGCAATAATCAAAGTTCTTTCAAATTGTCCAATGTTTTCTGCATTTATTCTAAAGTATGCTTGTAAAGGCATGTCTACTTTAACTCCTGGAGGAATGTAAATGAACGAACCGCCACTCCATACAGCACTATTTAATGCAGCAAACTTGTTATCCTCAGGTGGGATTATTTTACCAAAATATTTTTTGAAAATTTCTGGGTATTCTTTTAATGCAGCGTCAGTATCCAAAAACAAGACACCTTGTTTTGCCAAATCTTCTCTTAAACTATGATATACAACTTCTGATTCGTATTGAGCACCTACTCCTGCCAAGAATTTTTTCTCAGCTTCAGGGATTCCAAGTTTATCAAATGTTGCTTTAACATCTGCAGGAACATCATCCCAATTCTTTTCAGTTTTTTCAGTTGCTTTTGCATAATAAAAGATATTTTGAAAATCAATCACGCTAAGATCACCACCCCAAGTTGGCATTGGTTTTTTCATAAAAACTTCATAGGATCTAAGTCTAAAATCAAGCATCCATTGTGGTTCATCCTTCATTTTACTAATAGCCACTACTGTATCCTTTGAGAGGCCTTTTTTACTGAGATGAACATACATGTCTGTTGAATCTTTAAAATCATATTTTGAATAATCCATATCAAAATTCTCAGTAGCCATACAGAAAATAACTCCGTTATATTATAAATACATGAGGAAAAATAGGCTCAGCTAAATAGCTTTAGCTAAATTCAAAAGATTATCTATTCTAATGAGGTTTAATCAAATCATAGTCTTCTGAGGTCATATAGGGAATTGCCCGTTCTACATGTAGATAGCACGATACCTCATCACTGTTGTACCAGTTTTTGTTTTTTCCATCTAAATGGATGTAGCAAATCTCGCAATTGTAGGAGAGGTAGGTCAATTTTTCATCATCTACATCAGGACCGTCATCAATTTCATAAAACTCTGTATGTGTTTTACATTTAGGACAATAGATTTTTATTTTTTCTCACCATGTTTTATCTAATAAATTATGTGTGGTATTGAAAAAAGTTTTGGTGCTAAAATGTTCAAAACAAGAATAATTCTTCAAAAAAGCTAAAAAAAGGTACGGTGTATTATCGAGTTTTTCTCCTGCAGTTTGAACAGTTACAATTCATTGCATCCATGGGTGGACCATGCAATGGTAAGGATATTCACCATCTGCTTCAAACTGGTGTGAAAAAGTAGTACTTGCCATAAACAAACTACTGTCAAAGACACCAGAAGGTCCATCTGCTACATTTCCCCTAGTTACTGTATGAGCTGCCGAGTAATCATTTGACCATGTTACTACACCCCCAACATCGACTGTTACTTCATAGGGAATGTAACATTCGTTTGTTGTCTCATATCCCTGAACCGAGGTTCCTTGTCGAGTGCTAACACTTGCAGTTGCGTGATCTGCAAATGCTGGAATAGATGATATTCTCCAAGAAACCACCAACATTACCAAAAGCGATTATAGTATCACTTTTTTTGGTTTCAATATACAAAGTATCAGGGAAAGTGGTAAAAAATGGTTGGAAGACTAATGAAGTAAGACTTCTTTTAGGGTTTCAAATGATCCCAGGACGGTATGTACCTCAGAAATGGTATTTTGTATCTTAAAATTTTTCAATTCATCGGCTGTAAAAGGTCCAATTGCTACAACATGAATTTTTTCCAAAATTTCAACCAATTTTGGTTCTTCATGATCTTTTAACATTATTTCAAAAAACCCCCTAACAGAAGACGCACTAGTAAAAACAATCCCATTTATCCTGTTGTTTGAGAATAATTCTCGGAATTCATTCCACTGAGAAGTATCTCGAAATGCACAGACATCATACAAATGAATTTCCAACACATCAATTCCAATTTTGTTCAATAATTCTTTCAAAAAAGGAGTTGAAGCACCACTTCGTGGAACAATTACCTTTTTTCCAACTGCATGTATTTTGGTAAATTCCTCCCCAACACCAACTGATGAAAACGTATTTGGTTGATAATTGACTTTGATTCCTTGATTCTCAAGTGCTTGGGTAGTTTTTGGTCCAACTGACATTACCATAGTATTTGCAACTGCAAGCTGTAGAGTTTCAAATTTTCCAACTTTTTTAGCTGTATCAAAAAGTAGTTTTACTGCTTTTGAACTCATAAACACCGAATAGTCTGGATCATATTTTTTGGTTGATTCTAGAAATTCATCCACAATCTTTTCACCCTTACTTACAAGTTCAATGGTAGGAAGAGGAATTGGATATGCCTTATTTTTTTGAGCAAGTTCGATAAATTCTGTAGCATCATCCCTTGAGCGGGTAATTGCTATTGTCTTACCTTCAAGCATTTTATCTCCACCCTATTGTTTTTGACAAATCAACTACCCTTCCTATTATAATATTAGTTGGAGGTACAATCTTGTTTTGTTTTACAAGTTTTGCAATATTTGTAACTGTCCCTTTAATCATCTTTTGTTTTGGAGTAGTTCCATTTTGAATTACTGCAACAGGGGTTTTCTTATCCAGACCTCCTGCAATTAGTTGTTTGCATATTACATCAATCCTTGACAACCCCATCATGATAACAATTGTATCAACTGATTTTGCAAGCCTTTTCCATTTTACAACCTCATTTTTCTTTTCAGGATCTTCATGTCCTGTTACAAAAACTACGGAAGAAGCATATTTTCTATGGGTAAGCGGAATTCCAGCATAAGTGGCAGATCCAATTCCAGATGTAATACCAGGAACGATTTCATATTTTATTTTGTGCTCTTTGAGAAATTCAGCTTCCTCACCTCCACGACCAAAGATAATTGGATCTCCGCCCTTTAATCTAACAATGTTTTTTTTAGATTTTGCATACTTTACCATTAAATCATTTGTTGTATTTTGATGAGTTGTGTCATCCCCAACGGCACGACCAACATAGATTTTTTCGGTTTTTTTGGGAATCATTGAAATTATTTTCTTGCTTACTAATCTATCATAAAGAACCACATCAGCTTTTTGGAGAAGTTCTACGGCACCCATGGTAATTAATTTATGATCTCCTGGACCTGCACCTACAAGATAGACTTTACCGGTCATTGTTTATTCCATTCCTCTACTTTTTCTCTCCAATTTAATGCAAGGTCATTTACCCCTTGCTCTCGAAGTTCTTCTCCTGTACTTTTTCCCAAAGATTGTGGATCATTTTTGCTTCCCAATTTTGTTACATGAATCAACTTTTTTCCATCAACTGAAAATGCACTTACTGTAAGGGTCATTTTATCACCGCTTGATTTAGCATATGCCCCAACTGGAAACCTACATCCTGATTCGACAAAATTTGAAAGCCAACGTTCTGCTTCAACCTCAAGTCTAGAATCGTTATCCTCAATTTTCTTTAGCATTTGGATTGTTTGCTCATTATCCTTTCTTGCAACTATTGCAAGTGCACCTTGTCCTGGGGATGGCGAAAAGTCTTCTATGGATAGCTTTGAAAACGACACGTCAATTCCAATTCTTGAAATTCCAGCTTGAGCTAAAACAACGGCATCATATTTATCGCCGTATATTTTTTTAATTCTAGTTTCTATATTTCCACGAATTGGTTTTACCTTTACATCAGGTCTTTTTCTGGAGATTTGAACTGCCCTTCTTAAAGAACTAGTACCTACTACGGCTCCAGATTTTATTGTATCAAGTGAAGAATTATCTGATGAAATAAACACATCATTTACCATTTCTCTTTTTGGGATGCAAGCTAAAACAAGATTCTCATCTAGTTGCGATGGAACATCCTTTAGGCTATGAACTGCAAAGTCAATTTCTTTTTGAGCAACTGCTTTGTCAATTTCTTTTTCAAAAATCCCTTTTTGATCAATTGTGAATAATGGTCTTGAGTCAGTATCACCTTTAGTTGTTATGGACTTTATCTCAAATTCAATATTTGGATGTACATTTTGAAGTTGGTTAATTACCCAGTTAGTTTGGGCGATAGATAACTGGCTTCCTCTTGCTCCGATTATGTATTTCATTGCTTCACCGATTTTAGAGCAATTTGATAGGCATCAAGGGTTTTGTTTAGATCTTTTTGAGTATGCGCATCTGAAAAAAAGATTACTTCAAACTGAGATGGTGCAATAAAAATTCCTTTTTTAAGAAGGATTTTGAACATTTTTTGGAATTTTTTGGCATCAGCGTTTTTTGATGTTTGGTAGTTTACAACAGGTTTGGAGGTAAAGAAGATTTGAAACATTGAGGCAGTAGAATTGATCTGGTGAGGAATTTTCAGGTCAGTTGCCATATCATCTAAGGCCCTAGTAAAGCGGAGGGTATATTTTTCAAGTTTAGAGTAGAGATTGTTCTTATTTTTGTTAATTGTTTTAAGAGAAGCAATTGCAGCACTAACTGAAATAGGATTTCCAGCAAACGTACTTGCTTGATACACTTTTCCTTCAGGAGATAACAAATCCATGATCTCTTTTCTTCCACCAACTGCGGCAATTGTAAATCCATTTCCCAGCGCTTTTCCAAGCGTAGTAATATCAGGTTTAATTCCAAAATGTTTTTGAGCCCCACCAGGTGATACTCGAAATCCAGTTACTACTTCATCAAAGATTAGTGGAATATTATTTTCTCTAGTTATTTTTCTTATATTGGCTAAAAAATTATTCTCTGGTAAAATTAATCCCATGTTTGCAAGGATTGGTTCTACAATTACACCTGCAATATTTTTATCCTGCCTTATTGTTTTTTCAAGATCTTCAGAATTGTTGTATTGAACAACTAAGGTATTTTTAGATACTTCATCTAATCCCCCATCAGATACAGAAATTCCATTGTGAGCAGAACCTGATCCTGCCTTTACAAGTACAGTATCATGAGCACCATGATAACATCCTTCAAACTTAATGATCTTTTTCTTTTTTGTATAACCTCTTGCAAGTCTAATTGCAGTCATTGTGGCTTCACCGCCAGTATTTACTAGACGAACTTTATCAATTGATGGAAAATTACCTATAATTAATTTGGATAATTCAATTTCTAATTGAGTTGGGGTACAATACAAAGTTCCTTGAGTTAGTTGCTTTGTTACTGCTTGGATTATCTCCTTTCTTCTGTGACCTAAAAGAAGGGCACCATAACCATTGCAAAAATCAACATATTGATTGCCATCCTCATCCCAGATATGAGATCCTTTGGATTTTTTTGTAAAAAATGGATATGGTTCAAAATATCGAACTGGACTATTGACCCCTGAGGGGATTATTTTCTTTGAATCGGCAAATAATTTCCTAGAACTAGGCATGATTTCTTAGAGATTAAGGTCATTATTATTCGTAATATTACGAATTCTCTTTCTTTCTCTGCTTTGCAAACTTTTCTCTAAACAAAAATCCCACAATCATTGTGCCAACAAATGGTGCGGTCCAATAAAGCCATAAATCGTCAATAACCCCCGATAGCAAGGCAGGTGCAAGAGCTCTTGCTGGATTCATAGAGGCCCCAGAAATTATTGCTAAAAAGAAAATATCCAAACCAACTATTCCACCGATAGCAATTCCACTAAATCCCTTTAGTCCCTTTGTGTACACAACAGTAAAAATTACTGCCATGAGTAATCCAGACGCTAGTACTTCTATGGGAAAAATTAACAGAATTGAATAATCATAGTTAGGAGTATTTGCTCCAAGATTAGCATTAGTTCCAATAAATTTCATTACAAATAAGGATCCAAAAATAGCTCCAATAATCTCAGCTGCAAAATACCAAATCACTTGAATTTTAGAAATATGTCCTGTAATATAATATCCAATTGTAACTGCAGGGTTGAAATGAGCAAGTGAAATTTTTCCAAATGAATACACTCCAATAATTAATGCAACAAATGGGGCAATTGCTGCAAACCAAATCCCATATAGCCCTCCAGTTTGTACATCATAAACAATTGATCCTGTTGCAAAGACCACAAGTACAAAAGTTCCCATCAGTTCTACTATGAAAATTTGAAAATTGGAATACATCATAAATCAGCTTCAAGTTTTTTTATCAATGCTACAACCTCAAGTTCAATTTTGTCACGGATTTTCCTAATATCTTCAATAGATTTTCCTTTAGGATCAACAATATCCCAATCAAGCATATCTTTTACAAACAAGGAAGGACATGATTCTCGGTCTATACATCCCATGTTTACAGTTCTAAATGATTCTTGGATCATTTCATTGGAAAGAAGTTTTGGTGTTTGTTTTGTTATATCAATTCCAATTTCTCTCATTACTTGTATCACTATAGGATTAAGATTTGATTTTGGTTCAGTTCCAGCACTGGCTACCTCAAAATTTTTAGCATGTTTTCTAAAAAATCCTTCTGCAATTTGGCTCCTGCCGGTATTTTCTACGCACACAAAAAGAATTTTTGGCAAAGACATCATCAATACATAAATAATAATTTATATAAATTTAGATTGATATGAGTGGTATTAGCCTCTTAAAATGTATCTGTGATGACACACGATTTGAGATCCTAGAGATGCTTCAAAAAGAAAAAGAACTTTGTGTGACTGATTTTGTAGTGAAATTAAAAAAAGATCAGCCTTTAATTTCACATCATCTAAAAACTCTAAAAAAATGCGGTATTGTAATGTCTCGAGATGAGGGGAAAAAGGCAATGTACAAGATTTCAAGCAATCATCTAGCAGAGTTAATTTCTACCATTACAAAGGCCAGCAAAAAAATTCCACTTTTATGTAATGAAAGCAATTGTTGTTAGACAAATTTTTCAGATCTTATTACACCAACATCACTAACATATAACACAACAGCATAGTTTGTAAAGAGGGTTCTGGCAATTTCTTCAGTTACATCTTGAAGTTTATCTTGCTGCATAATCACTTCAACCTTAACATTTTTTTCATTTTTTAATCCCTGTCCACGTAAACCACGAGCACCATTTCCCTCAACCTCATATGTGGTGTAACCTGAAATATTATGTTTAGCTAAAATATTGATTACATTTTTTTGTGCAAGAATTTCACATGTAACTGTAAGTAGCTTTACATTGTAAAGTTTCATATCCAACCCTTTGAAATATAGTTGAATAAGTCTATCGATCCTTCATTGTGTACAATCGAGGATATCAAATACATTATTGGTAGTAAAACAATAATGTTGTAAGGAAACGTAATTCCTAATGCAGATGTAATGTAAAGGCTAGGTTTTGCTTGAGGTATTGCGTGACGCAAAACTGCAGGTGCTGCAATAAATGATGCACTTGCAAGAAGCAAGCCAAACATTACAGAACCTCCTAGACTAAGACCCATCACAGTAGCCACTAAAACTCCTATAATTCCATTAAAGGTAGGCATGATTATCGAAAATGCTATTAAAAATACTCCTACTTTTTTGATGTCCTCTAATCGTTGACCTGCAATAATTCCCATCTCAATTAGAAAAATTACGATTGCGCCTGTGAATAGTTCATCAAATACTATACTAATTGAACTAAATCCTTCCTCTCCAATCAAATATCCAATAAAAATACTTCCAAGAAGAATTACGATTGCTTTTCCAGTTATAGATTCGTGAAGAACTTGTTTTAGGTTTGTTTTAGTTTCTGAAAGTCCCATGGATAATTCAGATTCTACAATATCTCCAATGGATTCTTTTTTTGTCTTCATCTGTTTTGATACTGCCATATTTGTCAAAAAAATTGCTAAAATAAAGGCAACAGGTTCTAAAACTGCAAGTATTGCCGCTAAAAATCCTTCAGATGTAACACCTTGGGTTTTGAGAAATGAAAGACCAACAGAAAAAGTAACTGCACCTACTGCACCATACGTAGATGCTAACGCATAAGAATCAAAGAGATTGAATTTACCTAGATGACGAAGGATTTGGTAATGATTCAACGTGAAGAGTAGCGATAGTCCAATTGCAACTAACATTGGAACAAGCATTGTCTCAAATCCTGTATTTCGCATCTCAATTCCACCATGCAATCCAATTGCTGCAAGTAAGTAAATTGGCAAAAATTCAGAAATTGCATCAGGAATTTTTAAATCAGATTTTATTCTAGCTGCAATTATTCCAAAAATAAAAAACAACACTATAGGTGTTAAAAGATTTGATTGAATTAGTCCCAGAATATCCATTTGAATGATTCAAAAAATTTTTAGTTGAATAAAAATCAAATCCTCAGTAGGTTGCCTACAATCAATCAACCATATCATCATTTTATTATTTCAAATCTAAAAAAATTCAAAATGGCTTGTTTACCTCACGAGTAAAGACATAACTTGCAAGTCCAACCATAATCAAAACAAATACAGAGATAACTGCAATACTCAATAAAGCTGAAATACCCCCTTCGGATACTCCAGTCATCAATTCTCTTACAAGTAATACGGTGTAGGTGACAGGATTTAATTTTGCGATAGCTGCAAGCCAATCCGGAAGTAACTCAAGGGGAAATAAGGCAGGACTAAGCATGAACAAAGGCATCCCAAGAAAATTAATCACACCCCAGAAGGTTTCTTGTGATTTTGCAGTTGCTGCGACTATTACCGATATACCAGAAAATCCCAAAGAAAATAAAATTACAATTGCCATTATTGGTGCAATCATTATTGGATTTGGAAATGTAACACCTATGGCCAAAGCGATTCCTAAGATCAAACTGGCTTGTAATGCAGCAATCAAAGATATCGCAGACATTTTTCCAAGTGCAATAGAGGAGCGAGAAATAGGAGATGTTAATGCCTTATTCATAAAACCATATCTCCGGTCCCAAAGTGTGTTTACCCCACCAAAAATGCTGGTAAATATTGCAGTTAGTATAATGACACCTGGAGCCATAAATTCAATGTATTGTCCTTCAAAACCAACTGATTGAATTAATGGCTCAGTTCCAGAAAACGTATTTCCTATAACTATAATCCAAATTGCAGGTTGAATTAATCTAATAAGAACCCCGCTTCGTGATTTTTTATATCGTTTAAGTTCTCTCCAAAAAATAGTATATGTATCATACAATAATGAATTCATGCACGTAACCTTTTCATTTTTGCATGTTCTCGTTTTCGATTAAAACCTCCCTCCTCAGATCTTATTTCATGACCAGTGTATGAAATAAACACATCATCAAGTGTTGGTTGCGTTAAAGAAATTGAATTTATTTTTATTTTCAAATCAGATGCCATTTGAAATATTTTTGGAATAACTTCTGTGCCATTTGATGCAAATAAGACGATTTTATTTTGATCTTCGTTAATTTTTTTTATATATTCAATTGTCCGTAATTTTGATATGAATTTATTTTCATCATCAAATTTTTCAATCACTAGGGAAATTACTTCATTTCCCATTGCCTTTTTCATATTTTGAGGAGAGTCAATTACTTGAATTTTACCACCATCAATTATTCCAATTCTATCACACAACTTATCTGCCTCTTCCATATAGTGTGTGGATAAAAAAATCGTCATTTCAAATTCCAAGTGAATTTTTTTTATATATTTCCAAATTTTCCTTCTTGTTTGAATATCTAGCCCAACTGTAGGCTCATCTAAAAACAAGACTTTGGGTCGATGCAAAAGACCACCTGCAATATCAAGTCGCTTTCTCATTCCTCCAGAGTACGTCACGACTGCGTCATTTTGTTTGTCAGATAATTCAATTAATTCTAAAACTTCATCAATTCTCTTTTTGATTTGATCTTTAGGTATGTGATTTAGTCTGGCCTGGAGAAATAGGTTTTCACGCCCTGTAAGGTACTCATCCACGGTACTTTCTTGTTGCACATATCCTATTTTTAGCCGAACTTGTTTTGGTTGAGTTTTTACGTCAAAACCTGATACTAAAGCTTGGCCCGAAGTTGGTTTAAGCAGGGTAGTTAGAATCATCATTGTTGTACTTTTGCCTGCACCGTTTGGTCCTAGAAATCCAAATATCTCTCCACTCTCTACGCTAAAGGTAATATCATCTACTGCTTTTACATTTCCAAATGATTTTGAGAGGGATTTTGTTTCAATAGAATGCAACACTTTGATCGCCAATCTCAATTATAAATTGCTAATCGTTCAGGGCAATCGATCCTCATAAACAATTTAAAGGTCTACAAAATGATTTTTCGCATGAAAGGTCTCTGTCAAGTATGTCATTCCTCAAATGTTGACATTTCAATAAAATCAGGAATTCCAACGTGTACTGATTGTAACAAAAAAATGGTTCACAGTTAGTCTTCCAGATTTTTTAAATTTCGTTTATTTTAATTTGCTTAATTTTAGAACAATTCAATTAATATCATAAATCCAAATAATTAAAAATTTTTAAATTTAATTAATGTCAAAATTCAATGTTACAACAATTAGGTTTAATAGCAAATTTATGCAACGTAATTTTGGTGACGGAAAGTTTCAGTGAACAAAACAATACCTATAATTTTTGGAATTTTGATATACAGTATTTTGTCTGGATTTCAATTTTTACCCTTAACGATTTTAACAGCTGATGCAGAGCCTTCTAAACGAGTAGTAGGCTACTTTTCATTATGGCAGGATGAATCACTTGATTCTATTGATTATTCTAACCTTACAGAAATTATTTATTTTCATATCTGGCCAAACTCTGATGGGAGTCTAACTACATGGGATATTAGCTTGATGGATCTCCATAAAATCAGAGATAGGGGACATGTTATGGGAGTAACAACATCTATTTCAGTCGGTGGTGCTGGGGCTTCTGATGGTTTTCCTCCAATGAGTAAAGACCCTACAGCAAGAGCAAATTTTGTTTCAAACATTGCAGACTTTGTTTTAAAAAATAACCTAGATGGTGTTGATATAAACTGGGAGACTCCCA
>JAOTVS010000060.1 GCA_029863275.1 Candidatus Nitrosopumilus sp. | reverse complement strand
TTTTCCTGCCATAAAATTCCCTTTTATTGAGAGTGCACCATTTGCTTTTCTTTCAAGTTCAATTTCTCCTAGAGTTTTAGATCCAAATAATCTGGTTGCAGTTAAATTAGATCTATTCAAAGTGGTAGCCCACTCTTGAGCAATTTGCATTTCTTTTGATAATTCTTGACCTAATATCCGATTTTTTCTTTTAATATCTTCTTCAGAATCTCCAGAATATACCCGAGATTTTCTCAGTTTTTCAACATCTGTCTCTGGATATTTCTTGCCAATTTTTAGATCCTCATAAGCTTGTTTAATTTTTATGAATTGTTCATTGTCTCCTCCTTTATCAGAGTGGAATTGAAGAGCCAATCGTCTAAATCCATCTCTAATTTCCTTTTCTGTAGAACCCTCTTCAATGTTTAAAATATCATAATTACTCTCTACCATGCCCACCACGATTTTTTGATAAATTGAATCATAACTTCATTTTTATTTTTCCCTGCATAAAATATGAAGGATTTGGCGAAAAATAGAAAAAATGACCTTTTTTCTGTACCAGATTGCATTGCATTGCACCGTATACTGATCTAATAAATCTAAATTTGACGAAAATTAGCCATGCAAGCCTTAATCTCAGGAAGAAAGGTTGAAGATGACTCGAGAAAAGATGCCATACTGGAAGTAATGTCTGACAAGTATTGTCGAGCCATATTAGAGATTGCTATGGAAAAGTCAAAATCTGCTATGGAGATAAGTGCTGAAACTAAAATTCCAATTAGCACAGTATATAGAAGATTGCAGACCCTCCATGATAACAAACTATTAGGAATTTCGGGGTCCATCAGTGATGATGGTAAAAAATATTTTCTCTACAAAAGTAGGGTAAAAGCTATTGCTGCATCCTTTAATGGCAATAATATTGAAATTGAAATAGTTCCCAATATTTCCTAAAATTCATTTTCTTTCATTTTATTGAAATCAGATTTGAAAATCAATGATCTATTTTAAATCAAAAAATTGGTTACATAAACATGGGCAAGTTATTTTCTACACCAGTAGTTTCCATAGAGCCAAATTCATCAGTTTTTGAGGCATTACAAAAAATGCAATCTAAATTTATAAAACGATTAGTAATTGCTGATGGCACTAAACCTTTGGGAATTATTACAGAACGAGACATAGATAGATTTCTTGAAGAAGATAAAACGGTACGAGCTATTAATGAGATACCAGTAAAACATGTTATGCAAAAAAATATTGTACTAATTACTGATGGGTTGGAAGATGACTTTTATCAATGTGCATCAAAAATGGAAAACTTGAAAATTGGTTCTGTGATACTTGTGGATAAGAATGGAGATTTATCAGGAATAGTTTCACGAACAGATTTAGTAAAAACATATGGTAATATTTTTGGTGGAAAATATCTAGTAAAAGATTTTATGAGTACAAAAATTATAACTTGTAGGAAATCAGATTATTTAAGATTTGCATTAAGTTTAATGAATCAAAATAAAGTTTCAAGATTGGTAGTAACTGATGAAAATGGATTAGCTATTGGTCTAATTACAACAAATACGTTATTGACTCATAGTGATTATTTTACAAAAGGTCATACACGGTCTAGGGAATATCTTCTTCCAATGGATAAGGAAGTTATTGTTAATGATTTGTTGGAAGGGAACCTAGTAACAATCAGAGAAGATGAAGATTTGGCAAAGGCAGCAAGTTTGATGATAAAAAACAAAATTAGTGGAATTCCTGTACTAGATTCTAATCAAAAACTTTTGGGGCTGGTAAGTAAAACAGACATTGTAAGGGCGTTTTCTGATGTAATGCCTCATGAACAACTAAAATTAAAATATAAAGAAATGTATTAAAATTTCAAGTTTTAATTATATTTTACAAAATATTTAAAATTATAAAATTAATTTTAAAATTATTTATCGATATTCAACGTTCTCTGATAGTAAAATAAGATGGAATTATGATTTATTTTAGGAATTTTTTGTTCTACCAAGTGCAAATACTGCAATAACAATTGCAATGATTCCTAATCCAATTGCAATATATTCAAAATTCATTTGTTGGTTTGATTTTTCAAGTTCTGCAACTGATTCTTTTAAGTCATTTACCTCGCCAACGACTGCAGTATGTCCATCTATTAGTTGGTTTAATGTCAAATCAGCTGACTCGGGAAATTCAATATAGGATCTTTCATCAACTTTAGGGGGATGCATTGAGAGACTAACTGTGGTGTCACCAATATTTCCCAAGATGTTTACTTGATAAAATCCTGCTACTGTAGGATTTACAAAAGCATAATATTTTCCAGGAATATCATGATCCTTTGAGAATGGAAGAGTAATTTTGTGGTCTGTTAGAATCAATTGCATTTTCAAAGATTTTTCAAGTCCTGATATTCCATTTTTGAAATTTTGTTCCTCTGCAGAAGACCCGGGTTCAAGCGGGCTGACAAAAAGTTCAATTGCGTTGGTTTCTCCAGAAACCACAGGTTCATTCATCCACCCAATTTCTAATCTATATTCTCCTACTGAATCTACAGTATGACCAAATGCATTTCCAAAAATCCCAGGAACTAGTATTAAAAATAAGACTAAATATTTAAAATTCAATAATTTATCGAATAAATTTCAAGTTTTAAATGTTATAGTATTTTTCTCCAAATAAAATTTACAGCCAAAAAAATTTTATTGTAAGAGAATATTTAAAAAAATTTATGCATCAGCATACATTGAAACTTCCCATGCAGTTGGGGTTTGTGCAAAGGCTGTGTATTCTTTGTATTTTAATTCTGAATATTTTTCTAGAAAATCTTTTGTAAACACTTCTTCCAAGAATTTTTGATCACTTTTCATTGAATCAAGTGCTCCTTTTAATGAAACTGGAAGTGAGCCAATTTTATATTCTCTTTTCTTTTCTGAACTTAATTTGTAAACATTTTCTTCGACAGGATCTCCTGGATCAATTTTATTTTTAATTCCGTCTAATCCTGCTAATAATAATGCAGCCTCAAGAAGGTAAATGTTGGCAGTAGGATCAGGAACACGGTACTCTATTCTTTTACTTTTTTCTTGATTCCTATAATACATCGGGACACGAATTGCAGCAGAACGATTTCCCATCCCCCAACAGACATTAACAGGAGCTTCAAACCCAGGAACTAGTCGTTTATAGGAATTTGTTGTAGGGTTGGTAATTGCACACAGCGCAGAAGCATGTGATAAGATGCCTCCAATGTAATATCTTCCAATTTGACTCATTTGAGCAACATCATCATCAGGATCAAACATGACATTGACTTTATCATTCCATAAACTTTGATGAGTGTGCATTGCAGATGCATTATCACCAAAAATTGGTTTTGGCATAAAGGTAGCCACTTTATTCTTTCGTTTTGCTTTGACTTTCACTATATTTTTTACAGCAACAACACTATCTGCCATGGCAATCATTTCATCATATACAAGATTAATCTCACATTGTCCTGAGGTTGCAACTTCATGATGTTCTGCTTCTATTTTTATTCCAAAATTATTGTATAGATCATCGCAAACATCTTTTCTAAATGTTTCAAGAGTATCTTTTGGTTGAGCTGGGTAATATCCTTCTTTGATATCAATTGCAGTACTAACGTTACCTTTTGCCCAAGGTGATTCTTTTGATTCTATTGAATATCCCGATCCTCCTCCTGAGTGGGTAGCAGCATATGGTGATGGATAAACATTGATTGTGTCAAACACAAAGAATTCAATTTCAGGTCCCCAGTTTGTATGAGTTACTCCAAAGTTCTTTAATTGTTCAGAAGCTTTGAAGGCAATACCTCTTGAATCTCGATTATATCTTGTTTCTTCTACAGTATTTCCTTCATAAAGATCGCAAAATAGTATACAATTTTTTCTGTTTCCTGGATCATAATCATTAGGTAAAATCCTAAAAGATTTTGGATCTGGTTTTAGGATCATATCAGAATTATTTACAGATTTAAATCCAACAATAGAGCTGGCATCTAATTTTTCTAATCCATTTTCAAAACTATTTTTATCAATAGCATAGCTTGGCATTCCAAGTCTATGTAATTCTCCAAACATATCTACAAACCAGAGATTTACATAAGAAACATCATCATCTTTCAAAGTTTGTAATACCTGATCTGCGTTCAATTAGTTTTTTTAGTAAACTGGTTTACTAATGTTAGTTAGTAAGATTCTTTTGTCAAAATAGTAAGGTAAAACTTAAGATTCTGGATAATCTTCATAGGTTTTTATTTTTTTGATTTGATTTAATTCGTCTTCGTAGAAGAATTTTTCTTCAAAAGCAGGTTTTAGCTCATCTAACCATATGGCATTTTTGTCGTATTTGGCAAAAAATGGTCTTTGAACCCAGTCTGGATTTCTTCCTTGTAAGAATCTCAATGCAAATACCTTTTCTCCCTTTATAGTCACAACTCCCAAAACCTGGACTTTGCCAGGAGTAGCAGACATGCTAGGGCCTCTTACGGTTCTAGCAAGGCCAGTAACTTGTTTGTAGGCATCGCGGAAAATTTCTTGGGCTTTTGCGAGTGTAATTCCAAAGTAATGTTGAGCACCTGTGTCTCTTACAACAAACATGTAGTAAGGAATACATCCTAATTGTACTTGTTTTGTCCACATTTTTGCCCACATATCTGCATCATCATTAATATGGGCTAAAAGTGGTGATTGAGTTCTAATTTGTGCTCCTGCAGCCCTTACTTCGTGAATTGCTCGTTTGACAGAATCAGTTGATAATTCTGTTAAATGATTGAAATGTCCCATAAATGCAAGATGCAGACCGTTTTTGGTGACATTTCTAAAAATATCTAACATTTGATCAGAGTCTTCATCTGTTAGGAATTTGTAAGGCCAGTAGGAAAGTGATTTTGTCCCAATTCTTATTGTTTTTAAATTTGGAATTTTTGCATCAATTAAAGTTTCAATATATTTTGAAAATATTTTTGCTTTCATAATCATCGGATCACCACCAGTGAAAAGCACATCAGAAATTTCTGGATGCTCGATTAGATATTGAACGAGTTGATCTCCTTCTTTCATTGCAAATTTCATTTCATCCATTCCAACAAATTGTGGCCATCTAAAGCAAAAACTACAATAGGCATGACAAGTTTGGCTCTGACTAGGGAAAAACAAACAAGTTTCTTTGTATTTATGTTGCATGCCGTACAATTTTGTTCCATCCTTTAGAGTTGGAACATTTAACTCCATTTGTCCTGCTGGATGTGGATTTAGTTGTAATCTAATTTCGTTTGCAACATTTGCAATTTCTTTTTTATCAGAATTATTTTTAAGTGTAGTTGACATTTTTTCAAAGTGTTCGGGTAGAAGCATTCCTCTTTGAGGAAATGTCAGAACAAACATTGGATCGTTTGGTATGTTATTCCAATCAATTAGTTGTTCAACCACATAATTATTGGCTTTAAATGGTAACACATTTCCTACAACTTCCATTTCAAATTGTTTTTCCTCTGAGAGTTTGTGTATTTGTGGAATTTCACGAAAATTTGCTAAGGTGAATGATTTTAGAGAAGGAGATTCATCCCATAAGGTCTCTCGATAAGTCATTTTGTATTATGATAGTTTACCCTTGTTAAAGGTTACATAATTTTTAGGCACAAAAAGTGATTAAATTGGTAGAATTTTGATGATTTTTTTTAACGGGAGATGATAAAATTGGTTAACCTTTGTATTTTAGAAACCTGAATGAAGTAAAATAGATAAAATCATGGTTGAAGAAGAAATTTCTCAAATTTCATTTGGTAAATTCGAGAGCGTATGGCATTTATTATCTTCATCAGAATCCTTACAACTTGCATTTGTGATAATGATTGTAGGTATAATTATTATTGCCTTAGCATATAACAAATTTTCTAATTTCGTAAAGTCTCATAAAATATACTATAGTAGACCACATCTTTCTAGATTTATCCGTAGAGCTGTTTTACCGTTTTTTGCAATTGCTCTTATTTCTTCAACTAATGCATATATGCAAACTTCAGGATTTTTTGATCAAGAAACAATAGTTAATAATGAATTAACTCCACAGGCAACTTTTGCAAAAATTCTCAATACATTTAACATATTGGTAATAGGATACACAATTTCTCATCTAATACCAATAGCTCTTACTAAACGAGAAAAATCAAGACTTGAAAAAGAAGATTTTGATGAATGGTTTGATTATCGTGGATTTTCAGATGATGATGGAGATTTGTTCCATAAATTGTACAAATGGATGCCACCTAAAACAAGTATAGAAGAAATATCAGATGAAGAAATTCAAAAAAATCTGCAAACACCAGAAGGTTTGCAATACCTTGAACAATTTCGAACTACAAAAGGTAATCCAATTGGTAGTTATGAAAAACTAGTTGAAGATCCATTTGAGGAATGGAAGAAATCAGAGCGGGCTAAATATCAAAAATATTACAAAAATTGTATAACAGGAAATAATCAATCCGGTAGAAAATTAAAACCTGGAGCAAAACCTGATGAAATCTTTCCAATAGATGTTTGGAGAGAAGAGAAGAGAGTACATGGATTTGAGCCAATAATTCCTAGCTCAAGACCTCCTGGTTATGCGAGTAAGAAAAGAGAAGGTATTCCAAAATCTGCAAAACAATTTTTGCCAATTGGAATTTTTGTAGCCACAATTCTTGGAGTACTTGCATGGTGGGGAGTGGATTTGTTTGTTCTAGCAACTGCTACAGGTGGATTTTCAATTGGAATAGGCTTAGCATTACAAGATACTATGCAAAATTATTTTGCATATTTGGTTATAAGAAAAGACAAGATATTTCAAGAAGGAGATCGAGTTCAACTTGATACAGGTTATAATGGATATGTTCACAAAATTACACCTAGAGTGACCTATGTCAGAGATGCTTTACATGAATCCATAGCAGTAATACCAACACGACAGTTAGTGACATCACAGATTATCAACTATACTAAAGAAAATAAGCTGGTGCCTGCTGTAGTAAAGGTTGGTGTATCGTATTTGAATGATCCACAACAGGTAGCATCAATACTTGTAAAAATTGGAAAGCGTGGAATGAAAGAAATTATGGATGAAAAAGGAAAACATCTTGTTAGACAAAATAGATGTCCATATTTAGATGAAAATAAACCAAGCTGTGGATGTGACAAGGACCTTCATGTTGACATAAATCAACCAGTTGTCAGATTTAATCAGTTTAATGATTCTGCATTGGATTTTTCAATGTGGGTTTATGTTAGAGATTATGGGGCTCAGTTTAAGGCAACAACAAACCTCAGAATGATAATGTATGAAGAATTCAAGAAATATGATATTAGAATTCCATGGCCAATTAGAACTGTTTACCAAGGAGATGAAAAGAAAGAATACGAGGAGATTAGTCAAAAGGATAAAGATAGAAAAGATGTCATTGACAAATATGGTTTTGGAGATATTGGTCGAGGAGGAGAAGAATAAATTCATTTTCTCAAAACTTAAGAATCCCTTTACTACTCGATCATTTGTTGATTAATCTTATTGCAGGTAATTCTTCAGAAGATTTAGCAAAAAAAATTTCAAAAAAACTCAAAGCTAACTTTGTAAACTCTGAATTAAAGGTCTTTCCAGATGGAGAAAGTAAAATCACACTCAGAGGTAAACTTTCAAAGAGTAAAACTGTGGTAGTTCAATCAATTTATCC
>JAOTVS010000002.1 GCA_029863275.1 Candidatus Nitrosopumilus sp. | reverse complement strand
ATTCAAATTTAAAAAAATATTACAAATAACATATTAAGAAAATCATTCTAATCAGATTAATGCAAAAATTATGTATCAAGGACCCTACTGGAAAAGGAATTCATTGTTTTTGCATAGATGTAGATGTCAGAATGGGTATAAAGAAATGTTGTAAGTGTAACCAATGGAATATTCAAGGCACAAATTGGACTAAAAAGGTTGACTTTAGATAAATAATCATTATTTTTGGAGAAATTTGAGGAAAATCATCTATAATTTCTAAGATTTTAGAACACATACCTAGCAAATCTCTTTGAAATAATCAGGGGTTGACACATCATAAAGGAGATTTGGAGACCATCAAAAGTTTCTGTTTAATGTTATTGTAATTACCATAAAATAACTCCTAGCATGGTTTTTATCGGGGAAATTCAGAATTTTTGAATACTTGAGCGCTCAAGAATATAATCACATTGTAAGGATAGTAGGAAACGATATTCCAGGAGAAAAGAAGATAACTATAGGGTTAACTCAGATTAAGGGAATAGGATACAATTTTGCCACAGCCATTTTAGATACATTAAAAATTAATCCAAACTCAAATGTCGGATATTTGAGCGAGTCAGATGTTCAAGAAATTGAGAAGTTAATTACTGATCCTTCTTCATCAAACTTTCCTCGATGGTTCTTAAACAGAAGAAAGGATGTAGAAACCGGAAAAGATGTTCACATTTTAACTTCAGATATTGATTTTACCCTAAGAAATGATGTTGAAAGAGAAAGGATTACTAGTAGTTGGAGGGGTTACCGTCACATGTATGGATTGAAAGTTAGAGGACAAAGAACTAGATGTACAGGTAGAAAAGGCGGAGCTGTTGGCGTTGCTAAAGGAGGAAAAGCAGCCCCAGTAAAATCAGCTGGAACACAAGCAATAGCAGCACCAACTGGCGAGGCTGCACCAAAAACAGCTGCTGCAACTCCTGCAAAGGCAGAACCTGTAGGGAAAAAAGAATAGGTGAAATAAATGGGAGATCCTAAATATCCTCGCAAAGCTTGGAGAAAACCAAAACGACCACTAAATTATGATTTGAAAATGGAAGAGTTGAAGACTCTTGGTACATTCGGATTAAGGACAAAAAAAGAATTATGGAAAGCACATACAAAACTATCAAGTGTAAGGCATCAAGCAAGATCATTACTTGCCTTACAACAAGATATTCGAGAAGAGAAAGAACCAATATTGATGAAATCATTAGCTAGAGTTGGATTAGTAAGCAGTGAGGCAACTTTAGATGATGTACTAAATCTTGAAGTTAATGATTTACTTACTAGAAGATTGCAAACCATGGTGCATAAAAAATTTGGATTCCAAACACCTTATCAGGCAAGACAAGCAGTGGTTCATGGTCACATAATGATTGGAGACAGGGTAATCAACATTCCATCATATACAGTAACAACAGATGAAGAAGAACAAATTCAATTTACACCAGAATCAAAATTTCCAGAAATTTTAGAAAAAAGTAAAGCAAAATCTGAACCAATTATAGAAAACATACCTGAGAATCAGGCCGAAGGTCCATCTGATAGCACTAAGGCAGAAATTGAAAATCCTACCAAGGAGCAAAAAAAAGTCCAGGCTGAATCAGTTTCACAGACCGCTGAGACAAAATGATAGTCCTTCAATAATTTGCTTATAAAAATAAACTAATCAATAAAATACCCCAATAAGTACAAAAAATCAATAATGTGTTCAATTATTGGTTATTCAGGAAATGAAAATGCAGCTCCAGTTATAGTCAAAGGACTAAGGAGAATGGAGTATAGGGGATATGATAGTGTTGGAGTTGCAACTGAATCAAATAACCATATTGAATTAAAGAAAGGAGTAGGGAAGGTCGAAGTAGTTAATTCCAAATTTCAACTTGATGATTTACCTGGATCAATTGGAATAGGTCATACTAGGTGGGCTACTCATGGAAAAGTTACAGACGCAAATGCTCATCCACATCCTAGTAATTCAGGAAAAATTGCCATCGTGCATAACGGCATCATTGAAAACTTTGATGAATTAAAGGAAAATTTGAAAAAAGATGGGTATAGTTTTCAAAGTGAAACTGACAGTGAAGTTATTGCTAATCTTTTACAAAAAAATTATGAAAACTTAAATGATGTAAAAAATACAATGATAAAAACTGTTTCTGAATTAAGGGGACATTATTCTTTTATTGCAATGTTTGAAAACGGTCAATTAGCAGCAGCTAGATATCATGAACCGTTAATTATAGGAATAGGGAAGGAAAAATATTTTCTGTCAAGTGACGTATTGGGGTTTATTGAACAAACTGATGATGTTATTTACATAGACAATGGAAATTTTGTTTTAATTGATCAAGAAAAAATGCAAATTTTAGATTTTGATGGAAATGAAATAAAACCTCAGATAACCAAGGTATCTAAAGAATTTGCAGATGTTTACAAAGGCGATTATGCTCATTTTACACTCAAGGAAATCTCTGAACAGTCAGAAACAATTTTTAAAGCAGGTGAAACTACAAAAGATTCAATAAAAAAATCTTCAGACTATCTCAAGAACGCAAAAAACATCTATCTAACCGGTAGTGGAACAAGTCATAATGCTTCACTGGTGGGAAAATACCTTTTATCAAAATATGCAAAAATAAAATCAGAATCCATCATAGCAAGTGAAATGCCATTTTCGGAGAACATTATAGAACCAAATTCGCTTCTAATTGCACTATCCCAAAGTGGAGAAAGCGCAGATGTTTTAGAAGCAGTGAATATTGCCAAAAAATCCAATTGTAAAATAATAGCAATACTTAATTCGCTTACCTCAACTTTAGCCAGAGAATCAGATTGTGTAATTGGGATGAATTGTGGACCTGAAATTGGGGTTGCAGCCACCAAAAGTTTTACATCACAGTTAATTATTTTGTATAAAATCATTCAGGAATTAAGTGATGAGAAAATGGTAATAGATTTTCAAGAAATTTCATCTTCAATTTCACAAATCCTTATGGAACACAACAAAATAAAAAAACTTGCTAATGAGATTAAAGATATATCGGATATCTATGTACTTGGGAGGGGAATTCATTATCCGATAGCTATAGAATCGGCTCTAAAAATTAAGGAACTTACCTATATTCATGCAGAAGGAATCGCAGGAGGAGAATTAAAGCATGGCCCTCTTGCATTAATGGATTCTAGTGTTTTTGTAATTATTATCAATCCAGGAGATTCAACATATCAAGATACTTTGATGAGTGCAAGGGAAATCAAGGCTAGAGGAGCAAAAATTATTGGAATCTCAGATAAAAGCAGTGATGTTTATGACTATTGGATTCAAATTCCAAAGACACATGAATTGACATTTCCTATTTCAGAAACTATTCCAATTCAATTGCTATCATATTATGCTGCACTTGAAAAAGATACTGATCCTGATTATCCAAGAAACTTGGCAAAATCAGTTACTGTGAAGTAAATATTCTACCATATTCTTTTTCAGCCAACTCTAAAAATTTTGAAGAGTTATTTCTATTTTTTAACAAAGAAGCAATTATCGTTCCCCCAGCACCAACTCCCTCCTTTGCGAATCCTTCCGAAAAGGCCCTTAATCCTGGAAATTTTGAATTCTTTAGAAGTGGATTTACTGCGATCGCTGGGACATCTGCAATCTCCGATACTAGATTTTTGAAATTTGCACTCTCATCATCTGAAATATAACTAGTTGTTCCAATAGCAGTGTTTTTTTCATTAAATCCAATTTTCGATGCAAAAGCTAAAACTGCCGTCATTTGTGTCCCTCCTGCCAACATTATAGGATTTATTTCAGACGCTGCACTCAACATTCCGGTCACAAAAGGGATCATAGGATCACCAACCTTTGCAAT
This sequence comes from Candidatus Nitrosopumilus sp., assembly GCA_029863275.1. Taxonomy (GTDB): domain Archaea; phylum Thermoproteota; class Nitrososphaeria; order Nitrososphaerales; family Nitrosopumilaceae; genus Nitrosomaritimum. Next base: position 93,099 of record JAOTVS010000002.1, on the reverse strand, counting down.
CACATCATATGGGTTATCAGAATTTATTCTATCCAAAGCCATACTTGCAATTTGATTTTTTAAAACAACTGGATTGTTTGGAATACTAGAACTTACCTTTGCTTTATACCCCAAAGCTTTCATCACAGCAAGTGCAGTAGTTGTACCTCCCGGAATACTTTCTCCAATTATCAAACAATCAGTAATTGAAGCCAAAGTTCGTCCAATAATTCTTCCATAATTGACTGCTTGAGAAACCTGCAGGTCAGTCATTGCAGGATTTATAGAGATATTTTTTCCTGGAGATAAACCTGTTTGTATAAATGGTAATTGAGGAGAGATTTTGCTTCCAGCATTAATTACAATATGAGGAATACTGGAGGATTCAAGGGCTGTTTTAGTGAGTAGTGCAGGAGTAGGCTTTCCATCAGGAGTCATTGGAATTTTATCGATTGTCTTACAATTACCATAGTGAAGATATTCTGCATCAGCAGGTGGCGTATATTGTATTGATTCCTTATCAGCACCGGCAAAAGTTATCCCTGGAATTTCACATGTTTCAGTATAAGAAATAACCAATGAAAACAAAAATTTTCCGTCTTTGATTCTATTTATGAAATTTTCAGCCTTGGCTATATTTCCAAATAATTCAAAATCATCCAACAACTTCACTATCCCATCATATCAAGAAATTCTTGCTCAGTTTTTCTTTGCATTACAAGATTTGTGGTTTTCTCTTTTCCAATTGTAGATACTGAAGATGGGCCATAATTGTGCCCAGAATATAAAGTCAGATCATCATCTAAAGAGTATAAAACATCAAAAAGACTATGATAAAGATCTTTCGCACTTCCCCCCGGTAAATCAATTCTCCCACAGTTGCCCACAAAAAGTGTGTCACCTGAAAAAATTTTCCCGTCGCCAATCAAACAAATGCTATCCCTAGAGTGTCCAGGTGTATGTAATACTTGCAACTTAGAATTTCCAAAAGTAATAACATCTCCATCTTTGACTGTAACATCGTTTTGGAGTGTAGATTCTTCATGTTGAATTATTTTAGCACCTGTGGATTTTGCCAATGCTTCATTTCCAAGTGTGTGATCAAAATGATGGTGAGTATTTACAATGTATTTTATTTTCAAACCATTTCTGGTAATAACCTGCTCAATTTGATCCAGATCCCAAGAAGGATCAATTACAATTCCTTCATTTGTTTCATTGTCTTCAACTACGTAAGTAAAATTTGCCATACTTCCGACTTGGATTTGATGAACTTTCATAACACATCCTCTTCAGCTTCTGGTGGTATTCCTATTTTTTCAACATATAGTTCTCCTGTAAGGTCCGTTCTTTTTGGTATACCTCTTTTCATTTTATGAAATGTAACTGTCATATTGGATTTTACAAAAATATTTGCAGTTTCTCCATTATCAGGATTTAATCCAGATGGAACATCTACTGCCAACTTGAAGCAGTTTAGTTCATTTATGTAATTTATTGCAGATGCATATGGTTCTTTAATTTCACCTGAAATCCCGGTACCTAAAATTCCGTCAATGACAATATCAGGAGTAAAATCAAAATTAATTTCATTGCCTGAAATTAATTTTACAGAAGGCATTTTCTTCAAGATGGACCAGTTCCAACTACTCTCTTCAGTTTTAATTTTTTCAGGGAGTCCTAGTAAAACTACAGTTACCTTTGAGCCATAACCTGAAAGATGCCTTGCCATTACTAAACCATCTCCGCCATTATTTCCCATTCCAACAAAAATCAAAATCTCTTTTTTTTTAAGATCTAATTTATCTGCTAATCTTTTTACTGCTGCTGCCCCAGCGTTTTCCATCATGAATTTTTTTAAAAATCCCATATCATGTCCGTTATTTTCTATTTGATACATTTGATCCACAGATATTTCCATAATATGATAAAAATGGATGTAAAATATGAGCTTTGAGAATACATTTTGAGACTAAAACAAATTTTTTTATCAATTGTTGGATCTGTTAGTCCTAAAGGAGATTTAATCCATTAATCTTCAAAATATTCATCTAATTTTTTGTCAACGCTTTCTTGTCTTTCTCTAAATTTCTGGTATTTTTTATCCCATTTTGATAGAGAAAGCCACTGCTTTATTCCAATACCTAACCATATTAATGAAATCGCAAAAATCAACAACTGAGCAGGTTGTAGAAGCACTCTATCACTATTTGTATTTAAGAGTCTATCTTTTAGGATGGCGCAATCTCTTTGTGGTATATCACTTTGTCTGCAGCGTTCGTTTATTCGCTGTTCTAACCTTTGGTCAAATTTATCAGTAAACGGAGAATCTAGAGCGCTAGTCATTGCCACTAAAGCGATGGGGGGAATGATTAATGTAGTCAATATCATTATCATGAACATTTTTTTTGTTTTGCTTAATTGGAACATCATTCCATCCATTATCTCAAAGATGCTATCATGTTTCTTGTCCCTGCTTGAATTACCCACAGAATAAAACCTCCAAGTTTGGCTTAAAACCTTTAGATAACATTGTTACTCTTCTCCTTTCCCTCGTGGAAACATATCTTCATAGGGTTCTAAAATTAATTTACAAAATTCATATCCTTTAGTACTAACCTTGAATTTTATTATCGTTTTTTTTCCCCAAGGTTCCTCTTTTCTTTCAATTAATCCTTTTTGCTCCATATCTACTAGTATTTCTTTATGTTTTGCAATGTTTAATCCGCAATAACTCAACAGTTTTGTTTGATTCATTTCCCCATATTCTGATAAAATTAAGATAATGTCTTTTCTAATGTAAGTACGATCCCTATACCCCGCTGCCAATTATTATCATTCCTTTAACAAATTCTCACTGTTTTATGTTAATTTTAACAATTGCCACTAAAACAATATTGACGTAGTAAAATTTAGGATTTCTTAAGAGGTCTGTCCTAAACATCCACTCAAGTGGAAAATTATTTAGAAATTTTTTGTCTTTAATCTTATTTTTTATTTTTAACGTTGGTAAAAATTGTATCAATAATTTGGTTATATTTTGAAATTATAGTTTATTCATAATTTTGACGATTCCAGACATTTGTAGAGATTTAGCATCTTGAGTTCCGCAAACTCTTATTTTCTACTAATATCGTAGTTTTATTATTGGAATATAAAATTGTAAAAAATCCAATGGGATTAATTGAATTTACAATGAGTGAAGGAGAGAAAATCATATCTGAAGCAGCTGCATTGGTGTATATTCGAGGCAATATTAAAACTGAAACTAAAATGAGGAAAGGTGGTTTTTTAAAATCACTCAAGACAGCCGCCTTGGGAGGTGAGTCCTTTTTTGTAAATGAATTTATCGCTCAAGAAGATCACTGTAGATTAGGTCTTACTGGAAACATGCTTGGAGACATCGAGGTTATTAAGATAGACCAAGAATTCATTATAAACTCCGGAGCATTTGTAGGATCTACTAGTGATCTAACATTAGATACTAAATGGCAAGGATTCACAAAGGGAATTTTTGGCACCAATATGTTCATGTTAAAAACAGTCGGTACAGGAGACATGTTTGTTAATGGATGGGGAGGTATTTTAAAGACAGAATTAAAAGTGGGAGAAAAAATGACTTTAGATAATTATCAACTAGTTGCATTAAGCAGTACTGCAAATTACAGGGTAACTAAACATGGAGGATTCAAGACCACTATATTTGGCGGAGAAGCCTTGGTAATGGAGATCATAGGACCTGGAATTGTATACATGCAAACAAAGAACCTTATGGAATTTGTAAGAGCCATAATTCCATTTTTACCCAAGAATCGTCATTAGTTTGTTTCAAATATTAAATCATTCAGGTATTTTATTATGAAATATAAGGTAGTGAAAACCTAAGTTAGAATAAGATACAATCATGTATCAGAATATTTGTTAATAGGTAAGGTTTTGTATTTTTTTAACGGTTTCATTAAGGGAATCAACAAGTGATTTTTTCTGGTCAAGATCAGTTGCATCTAAAAATTGTTGTCTGAGTCCAGATAGATGTTCTTGAAGGAGGGTAAGTTCGCTTTTTGGTTTAACCTTGACATTATTAATTACATTAGTAATTTCGCCTTCAGTTTGTGACTCAGGATTGGAATCAATGTTTTCACATCCATAACATGGTGCATCTTTGTCATCTTCAAATCTTGGAAGTTTTCCATTTGAATCAAAGTGTGATTGAATATCCTCATTTGCAAATCCATACTTGATATTGAGCTCTTCGATATAATTTATCATATCAACCCTTGGCATTGATGCGTATTTGAAATATTCTCGCTGAGCATCATAAAATGATCCTCCATTTTCTAAAACTACATTCTTTGCAGCAATTGCAAGTTGAACCTTTGCTTCCAAATAATCAAATTGGTCCCAGAAAATTCCATGATACGTCTCATTTACAGTCTCTACAAATTTTGCAAATGCATTTCTTGGGGTAAAGTCCAAATATTTTTTATTCATTGATTTAAGATCTTCTTGTAGTCGATTATCTACAATTTTTCTGGTTTTCTCAACCTCAATTTGTTCTTGAGTTAGTGGAATTGCCGGTACTTTCCCTTCTGAAATTTGTTTGTATCTTAATTTTTGTGCTTCCATTTCAGCAATTATTTTCATTGCAATTGGATCATTTTTCAATTTTTCAGAAACTAGAATTGTAGATGTTGATTCAGATTCTGCAAAAGCTGTTTCGCCATTATTTGTGAAAGAAATTATCATCACGCCTGCAACAATTATGAGTATCGCTGATAACAAATTTGGTCGCGTGATGTTATTCATCATGGTTATGTTAAATAATTTTTTACTAATAAGGAAAAAGCAGGATTTATTCTAATCAATAATCAGTAGAAATTTAGAGTAAGGGTTATAAAAAATGAAAAATTTGATTTTTTTTAAAAATTATTATGCCTGTTCTGGTACTTACATAATTATTCCAAGGGAGGACATATTATTCATTTACAAACGGCTTTATCCTAGTTTTTACACAAATCTAGAATGACCTTAAAAAATGTAAAATCATCTTTAGATAAAATTTCAAAATCATTAGCAAATACTCAAGACGATAGAGAATTTTTACTAAAAAATACTCGTGAAATAGTTATTCTCTGTAGTCGTGCAATAATTTCCATACACAAAGGAGATTTAAAAACAGCGAAGAAAAATCTGTTAGGAGTTGATTTGTTATTAACAAAATATAGGAAAAAAGCAACATCAAATTTACGACGCTATTTAATTACATCAGAGCAAGAGTATGTAGAGGCTGCATGTTTACTAGCAGTAGTTGAAAACAAGGAGATCCCTTCTAATGAAAAATTAAAAGTAATGGAGGAATCATACGTTTTAGGACTATTAGACTGTGTTGGAGAATTGAAGCGAATGGTTTTTGACAAAATTCGAATCGGCGAAACTGAGAAAGCTTTGAAAATATTTGAAATTATGGAGAATTTGTATCTGAATTTATACCCATTTTCAATGTACGATAAAGTTGTTAAAGAAGCTAGAAGAAAAATTGACGTAAATAGGATTTTGGTCGATGATGTAAGAGGTGCAATTACAGAGGAAAAAAGGCGATCTGAATTGATTAAAGCATTAAACAAACTACAGAAATAATTTACTTCCCAAAATAACAAATTTGTATGCGGGCGATGGGATTTGAACCCATGAACTCCTGAGAGACTAGCCCCTCAAGCTAGCGCCTTTGGCCAGGCTGGGCGACGCCCGCAGGAAAAATTGCTTGTATGGTTTTTATAATCCTTGATTACTTTTTCGTTCGTATGTTAGTTCCTGTAAGATGTTTCACATGTGGAAATCTAGTTGCAGATAAATTTGAAGACTATCAAAATAAGGTAAAATCAGGAGAAAATCCAGGTAAAGTTTTAGATTCTTTGGGAATTAGTAGATATTGTTGTAGAAGGATGCTTTTAACCACAGTTGAGACCATTCAGCAAGTAATTCCTTTTTATGAAGCCATTCAGAGAAGACACCAAGAAGTTCAATCTGAGTTAGAATAGATTGGCAAAAATCACATCAATTGAAGGACGAATCATCTACAATAGTAGAGGAAGTAAAACTATCGAAGTTGACATTATTGCAGATAACAAATTTTTTGGAAGAGTGTGCGCACCCTCGGGAGCTAGTGTAGGCAAATATGAAGCAATAAGTTTTCCAAATGAAAAACCAGAAGATAGTCTTCAAATCCTAAATAATAACTCTCAGAAATTTATTGGGCTTGATGTTTTAGATTTAAAATCCATTCATGATACCCTAAAAAGTTTGGATGGTTCGTCAAATTATTCAAAAATTGGGGGCGCTTTGGCCTTTGCAGTTACAATTGCATCGATGGAATCTGCATCAAAGTCATTGGATCAGCCATTGTTCCAAACCTTATCTTCTGATGCTACATTCAAGTTTCCGTATCCTTTAGGAAATATTTTAGGTGGTGGTGCTCATGCAGGTCCTGGAACTCCTGACATACAAGAAATTTTAATCTGTGCAACAGGAGCAGATAATATTAGAGATGCGATAGAAACTAATCTTTTGGTACACAAGGAATTACGTAAAGTTTTAGAAAAAAAAGATCCCAATTTTACCAATGGAAGGGGAGATGAAGGAGGATGGGCTCCAAAATTAGACAATGAAAAAGCCCTAGAGGTTTCTGCACTGGCCATTGAAAATTTAGGTTACACTTTAGGAAAAGAGGTTTCTTTAGGAGTAGACTTTGCTTCTTCAACTCAATGGAATGAGGAAAAGAAAAAATATCTTTACGAAAGAGCGGGATTTGAGAATTCTTCTGAACAACAAATTGAATTTGCTGCAAACATCATTGAAAAATACAAGTTGATCTATGCTGAAGATGCAGTCCATGAAGAAGCTTTTGAAGACATGGCAGAATTGACGAAAAAATTTCCAAATACTTTGGTAACAGGAGATGACCTCACTGTTACAAATAAAGACATTTTACGTAAAGCGATTGAAATAAAATCTTGTAATGCAGCCATTCTCAAAGTCAATCAAGCAGGAAGTCTCTATGACGCTTTAGAATTTGCCAATGAAGCAAACCATAACAATGTAAAACTTATCACATCACATAGATCTGGCGAATCCACGGATTCACATATAGCACATATTGGTTTAGCAACCAAATCTAAAATGCTCAAAGTAGGTATAGTTGGTGGAGAAAGAGTATCTAAATTAAATGAGCTTTTACGCCTGTCAGAGCATGATTTAATACGCGGTATGGTTGAGATTTAAAATCGTCATGAGTCAACAATCAGAGTCTACAGATCTAAAAAAGAAGGTGCTCTCAACAGGCATTAGAGTTGGAACACAAGTTAAAACAAAATTCATGACTCCATTCATAACAAAAGCAAGTCCGGAGGGCCTCTATATGCTAGATCTTGATATCACTCTTGAAAAAATTAAAACAGCTGCGAAATTCATTAACAGGCTTGGAACAGATAAGCTCATAGTTTGTTCTGGACGACAGTATGCCAATACACCGATTGAGAAATTTTGTGAAATGCTAGGTACTAAAAAATTACTTGGGAGGTTTTTGCCCGGAACCCTGACAAATCCATCGTTACCTTACTATATTGAACCAAAATTAGTTTTAATTTCAGATCCACAAGTTGATGAACAGGCCATAATTGAGGCAACTAATGCAGGAATACCAATCATCGGAATCTCAAATACAGATAACATTACCTCAAAATTAGATGTAATAATACCTGCAAATAATAGAGGTAGAAAAGCACTTGCTACAGTATATTGGTTATTGGTCCGCCAAATTCTCATAGAACGAGGAGAATTAAAAGAAGATGAATCAATGAAATATGAAATAGATGATTTCGAAACAAAAATCACGGAAGAGGAAATCGAGTAATGCAAATTAGAACACCGGCAGTAGCCGGAATGTTCTATCCCAGTGAAAAAAACAAATTAATTAAATTAATAGATGATTGTTTTGTACATCAACTTGGACCCGGGAAAAATTTTCAAAAAGAAAATGGAAAAAAAATTTTTGGAGTGATATGTCCACATGCCGGTTTTGTATATTCTGGACCAATAGCATGTCACTCTTTTTATTCAATATCATCAGAATCGCCTGAATTATTCATAATTATTGGACCCAATCATTGGGGGATTGGTAGAAGTATTGCAACAATGAAGAATTGTCAATGGGAAACTCCACTTGGAAAAGTAGAAGTAGATTCTGAGGTTGCAGAGGAGATTTCTCAAATATCACAAAATGTAGAGTTAGATTTTTTTTCTCATACTAGAGAACATAGTCTAGAAGTACAAATCCCTTTTTTGCAAAAGAATTTTTCAAATTTTAAAATTTTACCAATATCACTCATTAATCAGAGTAAAGAAGTAGCTCAGGATGTAGGATTAGCGATTGCACAAATTGCAAAAAAGAAAAAAACCATCATTATCGGATCATCAGATTTTACACATTACGAACCAAATGAGTTTGCACATGAACAAGATTCTGCTTTGATTAAACCGATTTTGGAGATGGATGTTGATCGATTTTATGAGGTCTTAGAAAAAAGAAAAGTTACAGCTTGTGGATATGGTGCAATTGCATCCACAATCATTGCGTGCAAAGAACTCGGTGCAACAAAAGGAGAATTACTCAAATATGCTACTAGCGGAGACGTGACTGGAGATATGAGTTCTGTAGTTGGATATGGATCAATAGCGTTCACTTGAAATCAAAAGCTTCTGCACCTGGAAAAATCATTCTTTTCGGGGAGCATTTTGTAGTTTTTGGAATTAAAGCGATCTTATGTGCTATTGACAAAAGGATTACAGTCACGGCAGAGAAAACTTTTGATAATAAAATAACGATAGAATCAAATATTGGAAATTTGGTGGCTGATCCCAAAACTCCAATAAATAAAATAGATTCTCCCCTAAGACCATTTTATTTTTTGGCAGATATGATAATTAGAAAACAGGAGGAAAAATCAGGACTGAAGATCACAGTAGATTCTGAAATTCCTTTGGGGGTAGGATTAGGTTCATCATCAGCTTGTTGTGTTGCAGGTGCAGCTGCTATTTCTGGAATTTTCGAAAAGAAATCTAAAGAAGAAATTTTACAAATGGCAATTGAAGCTGAAAAAACCATTTTTCCAAATACTTCAGGTGCTGATTGTACTGTTTGCCTTTATGGAGGTCTAATTCAGTACGATAAAAAAAATGGTTATTCAAGAATTGATTCTGAACCAAATTTTGAACTAGTTATTGCAAATTCAAAAATAGAACACTCTACAAAAGAGGTAGTTTCTAATGTAAAACAATTCAAAGAAAAAAATGAAGAGAGATTTTCCAAGATGTGTACTCAAGAAAATGAATTGATAGAGGATGTTTTAGTATGCCTAAAAAATAATGATTTGAAATGTATTGGACGCAATTTGATAAAAAATCAAAAATATCTTGAAATCATTGGGGTGTCTAATGAAAAATTAAGAAACATGATTGAGATTGCAACAAAATATTCATTTGGTGCAAAGATTACTGGAGCTGGTGGAGGAGGATGTATTTTTGCTTTGACTGATGAGAATAATAGAGAAAAAACTATTCATCAATTAAAAGAAAACGAATATGACTGCTTTTCTGTAAAGATTGATTTTCGAGGATTGGATACTTTTTAATTGACTAGGAATTTGGTGACAGCATGATCCTAATCAAACTTGGAGGTTCAATTATTACTAACAAGGAAAAACCCCTTTCCCCTAGGAAAAAAACTATAGAAAATATTGTCAAGAATTTAAAAAAAATTAATGAACCTATGATTATTGTTCATGGAGGGGGATCATATGGACATTATTGGTCTGTTAAATATGATATGCATACTAAACCAAGAAAATATAGTGTAAAAGGAGTATCAATAATAAAAAATTCTATGATTGATCTTAATAAAATAATTTTAGATTCGTTTTTAAAAAATCGATTAAATCCCTATTGTTTACCACCTACTGATTTTATGACAGGAAATAGACCAATATTACGAAAAATAAAAGAGATTGAAAAAATTGCCAAATCAGGTTTCATCCCTGTTACTTTTGGTGATGCACTATGGTATGGACAAAATAAGACATACATTTTATCAGGAGATAAAATAATGACCCATTTTTCCAAAATTCTAAAACCAAGATTAAGTATTTTTGCTCTAAATGAAGATGGTTTATACGCTAATCTGAAAACAAAAGAATTGATTTATGAATTAAAAAATGAAAAACCCACAATTTCCAAAAACACAATGGATGTGACCGGAGGTATGACTAGAAAAGTTGAGGAGGCTTTAAAAATTTCCAAAATGGGAGTGAATGTTTTTTTTGTAAATGGTAACAAATCTGAACGAATTGTAAAAGCGGTTAAAAATAGGAAATTTGAAGGAACCTTGTTTAGAGGAAAAAGAAATGGCTGAAGAAAATCTAATTTTAGTAGATGAAAAAGATAATCCAATTGGGACAGAGGAAAAAGTAAAATGCCATTTACCAAAAGGTATTCTGCATAGGGCATTTACGGCATTATTATTTGATAAGAGTGGAAAGTTAGTTTTAACACGAAGATCCAAAGAGAAGATGCTATGGCCAAATGACTGGGATGGAACTGTTGCAAGTCACCCAAGAGAATCTGAAACCTATGTATCCTCTGGAGAAAGACGAATGCCTGAAGAGTTAGGAATTCAATGTAGTCTAGACTACTTGTTCAAATTTGAATATCATGTTCCTTACAAGGATGTAGGATCTGAAAACGAAATTTGTGGAACCCTAATAGGAATTGTTGATGAATCTACAAAATTCACAAAAATAGAAGGAGAAATTGATGAAATAAAATGGATTTCAGCCGAGGAGTTGCTTACTGAATTGAAAGCAAATCCCGAAATTTATTGTCCTTGGATGCTAATAGCATTAGAATTGCTAGACAAATCAAAAACGCTAATGTTAGAAAAATATGAAAATATCTTATCTTCATGGATGAGTGATGAAATGCATGAAGTATATCAGCAAGCAATTAAAATCCACCTCCCAGATAATAATTGGAGGTTGATAAAATGAAAAAAACCTCTCCAATTGAAAAAAATGCAAGAATCGTAAACAAGTATCTTAAGACAAAATTAAAAGGAAACCCCAAAATGCTCTATGATGCTGCTGGTCATCTTATTGTGAATGGAGGAAAACGATTAAGACCATATATGGTAATTAAAAGCTGTCAAATTTTGGGCGGTAAGACATCAAATGCAACACCCGCAGCAAGTGCAGTTGAAATGGTTCATAATTTTACTTTGGTTCACGATGACATTATGGATAACGATGAGATGCGTCATGGTGTACCAACGGTTCATAAAAAATTTGGTATGCCTATAGCAATACTGGCAGGAGATGTATTATTTTCTAAAGCTTTTCAAATAATTTCAAATTCAAAATTATCTGGTAATGCTATGACCCAATTAATTTCTCAACTTGCAAAAGGTTGTGTAGATGTATGTGAAGGTCAATTATTAGATATTAAAATGGCTGAAGAAAAAAGAATTCCATCCCAATCGGAGTACATTAATATGATTGGTAAAAAAACTGCTGCGTTATTTGATGTGTCATGTGCAATGGGGGCAATTTGTGCAACTAACAAAATAAAAGATATTAAAAATTTATCCTCTTTTGGGAAAAATTTAGGAATAGCTTTTCAAATTACCGATGATCTGATTGGAGTAATGGGAGATCCTAAAATTACCAAAAAACCAGTTGGAAATGATCTTAGAGAAGGAAAAAAATCACTACCGATTCTAATGGCAATAAAATTGGCAAAAGGCAAAAACAAAAAGATAATCTTAAGGGCATTTGGGAACCAAAAAGCATCCAAAATTGAACTCAAAAAAGCAGTTGATGTTATCCGAGCACTAGGAATAGAGAAAACTGTTAGAAATCAATCACTGAAATATGCTGAAAGAGCAGAGAAATCGCTATCAAAATACTCTGGATCTGCTAAAAAGGAATTAATTGAGTTATTAGATTTTGTGGTTAAGCGAAGTCTCTAAGTAATATTATTTATTCACTTTTGTCAAAATACAAAATTGAAATTTTTTTTTAAAATTTGAATATACAAGTTTTATTAACTTTAGATGGATTTAGATTTACAACTATCGCAATAACCAATTAGTTCAAAATTTCCTTTTAAAATGAGATATTTTGATTTTTTTGCAGCTCGATTCTGAATTTCTTTTAGAGTATCTTCATCGACGTCATCTATTTTTCCACATTTCATACAGACTAAATTGATATGCGCATCAGTATCGGCATCAAATCTAGATTCCCCATTAACTTCAATTTCGTTAACTAGTTTTTTTTCTTTGAGAAGATTGAGTGTTTTATAGACTGTAGAGAGGCTGACCATGGGGTATTTTTTCTTGATAATTTTATGAATATACTCTGCACTTGGATGATCGTCTGTCCTTAAAAGATAATCCAAAATAGCTACTCTTTGAGGAGTAATTCTAAAGCCCTCCTCTCTTAAGGATGACACTAATTGCTCCAACTGTTGCATGGTATTTATAAAAATTTATCATATTTATATCTATTATTAGTTGATAATAATTCCTAATTGATAATAACACTTAATTAGGATTGATTCCTAATAATACCCATGGAGACAAAGTTAGTTCACTCAAAGTTTGAAGAAAAAAAACAAACTGTAAACAGGGCTATACGAATTTGTGTAAATTGTGGAAGTCTGTCAGTAAATATTGAAAACTATGGTATTTTTTGTAAAGAATGCAACATGTTTTTTGATGTAAAGGAGAATCGAAATTGATCGAGAATGCTTGTAGAAGTGTTTGCAAGTATTATGATGCTGACTCCTCATTTAGGGATTCTAAAGTAGATATTTTTAGAAAACATTGTCCGACATGTAATTTGACATTGGTGTCAAAGTATAGCCGATGTCCATGCTGTCACGATACATTTGGAGTTGGTGATTATTAATGGGATATTGCTGTAAAGGAATTTGTGTAGAATTTAAAGGAGAAAAAGTCCCAAACGGTTCAAGATACGAGATTGGTCAAAAAAGATGTTCAATGTGTAGTTTGTTCCTAACTATTGCCAGTGTAAGGTGCCCTTGTTGTGGTGCAATCCTCAGAACAAAATCAAGAACCAAGAAAATTTTATCAAAACAATATAATTGGAATTGAAAAGATACTGCAAAGTATCTCTAATTCCAAAAGAAGACATATTTTCTTCTTAGAAATCTGTATTTTAGGATAAAATTTTGAAAAATAAATATAGGAAAATCTCTAGTTTTTGGAGTTTTTTAGACCCTAAATTGTCCATTAGTATAAAAAAGCCGTAGACAGAATTCCTTTAAGGAGACAATAATTTGAATGATGATTTGAGAAAAGATATTAGAAAATTTGCTTTACAAAATGCTTTTGAACACGAAGGGCAAACTCAAGATAAAATTGTTTTGTCAAAAATTCTTGGGACTAAACCTGAATATCGAACTAAGGTAAAAGAGATTATTGGAGATATTTCTGAAATAGTTGCCTCAATCAACCAAATTTCAATTGAGGATCAAAGAAAAGAAATTGAAGAGAATTTCCCAGAGATATTAAAACCAAAAGAGAAAATAGTACAAAGAGAGGGTTTGCCTCCCCTCGAAGGCGCAATACAGGGCAAAGTTGTAACCAGATTTCCACCAGAACCAAATGGATATCCGCATATTGGACACGGAAAAGCTGCCATCATTAATTCAGAATATGCCAAGATGTATGGTGGAAAATGTATTTTGAGAATGGATGACACAAATCCAGAAGCAGAAAGAATGGAATATCATGCAGCAATTAAAGTTGGGTTGGATTGGCTAGGGGTAAAATTTGATGTTATAAAAAATACTTCAGATGATATGGAATTATTCTATGAGAAAGGAATGGAGTTAATTAATTCAGGAAAAGCATACATTTGCACTTGTAAAAGAGATACCATCAGTAAAAACCGAAGAGAACGGAGAGCCTGTAAATGTAGTTTGGGAGATATCAAACAAAACAATCAAGGGTGGAAGAAAATGTTTGAAAAGTTCAAGCCAGGAGAGGCAATAGTTCGATTTCGTGGCGATATGAAATCAGATAACGCAGTAATGCGAGATCCAGTATTATTTAGAATCATAGATGAAAAGCACTACACATTGGGAGAAAAATATAGAGTATGGCCAAGCTATGATTTTGCAGTTGCCATTGAAGATAGTAATGATGGAATTACACATGCATTTCGTTCAAAAGAATTTGAATTGCGAAAAGACTTGATTAATGAAATTTTAGATTCTTTAGGTATGCGAAAACCATATCAGGATTTTTTTTCAAGACTTGAATTCAAAGGAATGCCGATTTCAAAAAGAATCCTAAAACCATTGATTGAAGAAGGCAAGGTTTCATGGTATGACGATCCAAGACTGCCAACGCTTGAAGCCCTAAGAAGAAGAGGGATAAAGGCCGAGGCAATTAAAAAATTTATTTTATCCTTGGGATTGACTAAAGCAAATACCTTAGCACCATTTGATGCTTTAGAATCTTTTAACCGAAAATTTGTAGATGCCGATAGTATCCGACTATTCATGGTGCAAAAACCAAAAAAATTGCACGTAAACAATATTCCATTTTCATCAGTTGAAATTCCTAATCATCCCGTAAAAGATATGGGAAAAAGAACAATTGAAATTGATGGAGATTTTTTAATCTCTGAGGAGGATGCTCAAAACCTCAAAGAGGGATCCCGTCTAAGATTATTAGGATTAGGTAATGTTGCCATTAAAACAATAAATAATGAATTGGAAGGAGATTTTGTAGAAAATGGAGACATCTCAAACATTCAAAAAATTCATTGGGTGCCACAAAAAAATTTGCATTCAATTAAAATTCTTGTCCCGAATCAATTGTTCATAAATGACGAATTTAATGAAAATAGTCTCGAGGAATTCGAGGCTTATGTCGAACCACATTATCTAAAATTAAAAGAAGGAGAAGAGATTCAATTTGTTAGGTTTGGATATTGTAGAAAAGATTCTCAAAACCAAGCAATATTTACTCACAAGTGAGGGGAAGAATAATGAAGATTGCAAGATTGTCATATGATAATAGTGAAACATATGGGTTTGTAAAAGGAGATAAGGTAGCTACAAAAGATGATATCACCTATCATACAGGAGTTCCCATCCCACAAAGTATCAAAGACTTTTTGTTTGATGGATGGTATGAGGAAATTAAGGATAAGATAGCAGAACTCCCCTACAATGAAGATATTTCAAACTTCAAATTACTTACTCCAATTCCAAATCCTAGTAAAGTAATTTGTCTTGCATTTAATTACATTGACCATGCAGAAGAGCAAGGACTTTTAGCTCCTGATGATCCTGCAATTGTCCTAAAACCTAGAACGGCTCTAAATAGTTCTGATTCAGACATTGAATGTCCAGATTTTGTTTCCCAGTTAGACTATGAGATAGAATTAGCTCTGATAATTGGTAAAAAATGCAAGAATATTTCCGAAGAGCAAGCTAAAGGAGCGGTGTTTGGCTATATGGTCTTCAATGATGTTTCAGCAAGAGATATTCAATTCAAAGATAAACAATTCACGCGGGGAAAAGGTTTTGATTCATTTGCACCATGTGGCCCATGGATTACAACTAAAGATGAGATAAAAGATCCTCAGAATCTTAAAATGATTACCAAAATTAATGGAGAAATCAGGCAAAACTCTTCTACTGAAAAAATGTTTATCAAAATTCCCGAAATTGTTTCAAAAATAAGCAGAGTAATGACTCTTGAGAAAGGAGATATCATCTCAACTGGTACTCCTGCCGGTGTAATGTTAAACAAGCCAAATGCAGTATTTCTTAAAGATGGCGACAAAGTAGAGATGGAAATTGAAAATCTTGGTATATTGAGAAATAATGTAAAAATTGTTAATAGTCAGGATAGAAGTTTTTGCATTAAATGAAAAGAGATCTTTTGCTCCAAGTTTTTAAATTCAGGTAGAGTTTCTTTGGTTAAAATTTGTATTCTATGATAATTTTTCTCAAATCCATAATTTTGTAAAAAAGAGATAACATTCAAAGTGTTTATTTTAGAACCTGCAGATAAAGTAACAATCAAAGTTTTTTCAAAATGTTCAGAAACTTCAAGAATTGCAATAGCTTTTTTTCCTTTAATCTTTGAAAAAATAATTTGATTTTTGGAATTTAATTTTGCTATGGTTTCTTTGTTTAAGGGTAACCATCTCCAGGATTTTACATAGTAAGGAAACTCATCATTTGATATGATATTTCCAAAAGAAACACCGTGAGGAATATTTTTTTTAGGTAAAAGTAGATAAAATTTCCAAGTTTGTTTAATTTTGAAGTCAAGATTACGTGCCATAAAAAGAGATTGAGAATTTTCAGTTTCAATTAGCATCAGTAAAACTGGAATTTGTTTTTTGAGTGCCATTTTTTCTATATGATTAATTAAATTTGAGGCTAAACCTTGCCGCCTAAAATTAATATCAATTCGAATGCCTTCAATCCATACGTGTTTTTTTAGAAATACTGCATGGCAAACACCAATTGGTAAATTTTTTTCAATAACTAGCAAGTGTCCTTCAGATAACCAATAATTCCAAACATCTTTGATGTAATCTCCCCAAGAGAATGTATTTTGACAAAATCTTAGAATATCTAATTTATCAGAAGATTTAGCTTTTCTTATTAACACATCATACAAAAAAATATTAAGAATAATAAGTTAAAAGGTCCAATGGGAAAAATTATTGCAGGAAAGATTTCAGACATATCTTCAGGTACAATGAAAAAAATTTCAGTGGATGGAAGAGAAATAGTAGTCACTAATATTGATGGAGATTTTTTTGCAGTTGATGATTCTTGCACTCATTCTGGCGCAAGTCTGTCTGAAGGAACTTTAGAAGGATGTACAATTACTTGTGGATGGCACAAGGCAGAATTTGATTGTAAAACAGGGAAATTAGTTAAATTTCCAGCAAAAATTAACAATTTAGGATCATACCCCGTTACTATAGAATCTGATAACGTTTTTGTAGAGATGTAACTATATACCTCTAATTTCCCAATAAGGTTGTAAAAAATGGCAGATAAGAAAGAAAACCAAGAATCCATGAAAGAAGCAATAGATACGCTTAATCAAATTGTGGCAAGCTCATCTACTCCAAAAACAATAAAAAAATCAATATCAGATTTGATTACTGATTTGAAAAATGAAGAATTTGGATTATCAGTAAGAGCTGCTAATACAATTAGCTTGCTAGATGATGTTACCCAAGATCCAAATCTTCCATCATACGTTAGAACTCAATTATGGCAAGCAGTATCAAAGCTTGAGAGTATAAGAGAATAAATTCCTGATCATCTCAATTCCATTATTGAAAATTGAAGAATATTTAGAATCTCTTCCACAAAATATCATTAGTGGAGACGATGTTCAGCTACCAGATAAATCATTTAGAGAAATTTTTAATTTTGTAGGTTTGGGGCAAAACGATATTTTTTATCATCTTGGATGTGGAGACGGAAAAGGAGTAAAGATTGCAGTAGAGGAATTCAATGTTAAAAAGGGTGTAGGAATTGACAATGACGAACAAAAAATTAATCTTGCTAAAAATACTTCAGGGAAGTTTTTGTGTGAGGATGTAAAAAATGCTGATTTTTCAGATGCAACGGTAATTTTATTTTGGTTTACAGATGAAAAAATTATTGCTCCTATTATGGAAAAATTTGAAAATCTAAAGCCTGGAATTAGAATTGTTACAATTTGGGGGCCTTTGCCAAATTGTCTACCTGAAAAAACTAATTTTCCATACATAATCAATACTGTTCCATTCAAAAAAGCCAATTCCTTACAAGAACAACTATTGGCAGTATTTGGAGTAAAGTGTGTTGATTTTGTTACTGCATGGGAATTTGCAGAACGATACACAAAGGCAATTGGAGACCCAAATGTGAATAATGACCGATTCCTCACGATAATTCAAACACTTGTAATCTGGATTAATGCAAAAAATTTAGGAGTTGCATGTAGAGAAGAGGTTCCAGAATCCATACAGACCTATATCGACATTATGAAAATGCATTTTGATATAGATTTTCAACACCTTTTGAAAGACTAGTCATTAACCCTTTTATTTTGTAAAAGTCCAGAATAGATATGGATGGAAAATTAAATATCAATGTATCAGCCATAAATTATGAGCATACTAGTAAGGCTATATCTCAAAAACTCTCACTTTTAGAAGAAATGGTTCATGGAAAAGATGATTTTGCAATGACGGATTCTGAATTCGCTTTTGGGTGGCATTTTTTTGTTGTAAGCATCAATAGATCCCTTGTAGAAAAATTGGCTGAACAGATGGGGCCAGATTTTGATAATCTTAAAGGAAAAGGCATAGAGAAGAAATTTTTAACTTGGGTTGCCAACAATATGGAAAGTAAAGAACATCGATTCAAGCTTGCCATCAAAGAAGAGATGGAATCAAGCAAATACGGGATTTTTTAATCTTACAGCCCATTTGTGTCGTTTAATTGTCATATTTTTCTCAATTTTAAGCACAAATCCAAGGAAAAGCAAGGTCTTGCCTGTAAAATACAAATAATATTAATTTCAGGCCAAAATTTTACTTTGTTAAAGCCTAAAAATTGGTATATTTTTGTAAATAGGATAAAATTAAAAAATTATAGTAAAAAGTTCAGAATTTATTATGTTTGATAACTATGACAATGAGGACATTTCTTGTACTCTTTTGGAAAAATAGAATCACATTTTACACATCTTAAAGATAGTTTAGGATTGTGATGGAGTATTTTTTTTACTTGCTGCATCAATTCTGTTGAAGCAGATCGTGTTCTAGTATTCAAAATAAATTTCTCCTTTATTTTGAGTTGGTATTTGACTGAAATTATTTTTGATTAATTTCATATCTTCTGCAAACAAAATAAGATCTTGGTACTTGAGATTGTTATTTAATTTTAGTTGAACAAAATTCATGATTAAAAATCATATTGGTAAATATTACTTAAGGTAGATCTTCTGTAATATCTTTTTTTTACTGATCGATCTAAAATTTAAGCCTAATTTCTTTGTGTATTATATTTTTGTTACAGATAATAGATCGTGTTGATTTTTTTGATAGTTTTAAAACATTACTAATGTTTTGGTTCTAGGGTTTTTTATTAATTGGCAAAATTGAACAAGTATGGAAAATGAACAGTGCGGTATTTGTTGGAATTTGAAATACGATAAACAGGGTGATCATACTCATAGAGATCGTACAAATTTTCATGAGTTTGTCTCTTTGGATTTTTGTGTAAAATGTAATAAACCCAAATATGATCAATCGGGTTTTCAAACTCATTATAATGAGATTTGTGATTTCATACCTTTTGGTAATTCAAGGATATCGCACAAATTTATTTCAGGAATTCAGGCTAAATATCAAGAAAAACAAAGAAGGAAAAAAAATATTTTTACAGCTATTGGAATAGTATCACTAGGGGCAGTTTTGACTGTTAGTTTATCGAATTTGTTTTTCTGAATTTTTAAAACTAATCATATGGATCATGTTTTTTACAAGGACATCCAGGATCTCTTATTTTGGCGGATCCGCAGGAACAATCCCTACAACAGCCATATTTCATATTCTAATACTATGCTCATACTTGTTTAATTTAATGAAATTGGTGTTCATTTCAAACAACAGTTTTTGTTTTTAATTAAAAAGAGCTAAGGAAATATGAAGGAATTTTTAGTTTTTTATCTTTTTTATTAGACACGTATCAAACTTAAAAAAAATTACTCTAGCACCGATTACGGAGCTGCTCGTGCCATAGCAAATTAGAAAATAAAAAGAATAGAGAATTAATCTCTGTTTGTTCTAAACTTTACCAGGTACAATCCAGCGCCTGCGATACCTACAACTGCTGGTACCATCCAAACTGCACTTGATGCTAATCCACCAATTACTAGTGCAGATGAATCAAGTAACAATAGTTCTCCTGCTACTGCTTTTTCTTCATCAAATGATGCTGTGAAAAAGACAACTGAATCTGTTCCTGGATCAATTCGCGTAAATGTTACCAATTCGACGTCAGGATTTGGATGACATACAATTTCCCATAACCATGTTCCAGGTTCAAGCAATTCGTCAGTTACCAGTTGTCCAGAAGATAGTGAATCCGCAGAAAGTTCGACATCATCAAAACATTCAGCTGTTGGATTAATAGGTGGTTGACCTTCAAACCCAACTAGGATGCGAATGATTTTGGTATCTAAATCATCTACAAAATTCGGAATGATAAAACTACAACTTGGTCCGTCACATCCACCCGCTGGTGGAATAGGGGCCAATGGGTATGGGCTAGATTTATCCCAGTTAAAGCTAACTGGTGGGTCGATTGCAGTATCACCTACTTGCTGCATATCCGACTCTAGATTCCATGCAGCAATCACATAATTCTGATCAAAGGGAGGTTCCAGAGGAGACAATCCTGCAAATGCTGGAGTAGTCATTCCGGCAACAAGAACTAAAGTCAAAGCGCCTGCTAGTAGTTTTTGAGTATTATTTAAAGTCATTAATAATTGGATCGATTTTTACCTTAAGATTGTTGTGTGGATTAAGTCTAGATTACCTGCTCTAGTTTTTTCTAAGCTTTAGCAGATATACTCCAGCGCCAACAACTTTTCCCAAGAAATATTATAGTATGAATATAAGAAAGGCCCTCGAGGGGAATCGAACTCCTGTCCGAGGATCCACAATCCTCTATACTAACCACTGTACTACGAGGGCCACAAAAATCAAAAATTCTTAATCCAGTAATAATCTTTGATTTCAACTAGATGAGAATTAGCCTGTAGATTTATTATTAAGCAAATTAATTTTCACCTATGAGATATTGGTGGATAGCAATGGGGATTGCCGTTGGACTAACCTACTATGGTGCAATGTATCTTATGCCTTGGCATTAGTCTAATTTTTAAGACAAATTTTTGTCATTTCTAGCGATCGCTTTAAATTTGCTGTCCAAGGCAATGGTTCAACATGAAAAAAGGCTTTATTTCTAGTCGATTACGTTCTGGCAAGAAATCGATAGGAGATTCTTTACAACGAAAAATTGAGACCATAGAAGGAACTAGATTTTCATGGATTGATGTACAAAATCCTGACAGAACGGATGTAGAAGAACTGGCCAAAAAATATCATTTCAATTCATTAAACATTGAAGATTGCATGACCAAATTTGAGCTTCCAAAACTAGATAGTTATAGCGATCATTTTTTTGTAATTCTTCATTTTCCACCAATATCACCAAAAGTAGGAATTACAAAAAATAGTCAGCTTTCAATATTTTTTGGAAAAAATTTTCTCGTAACTGTACATCAAGGAGATCTTAAGCCTTTAGTAGATCTTGTTGATTTGTGTAAAACAAATTCTGAGCCATCAAGAAAAGAAAGACTTTTTGGAAAATCATCTGGGTTATTGCTTCACGAAATAATAGATGTTCTTGTAGATGACCTCTTACATACTTCAAGAAGAATTATTGCAAATTTAGATGAGATGGAGGACGGAGTTTTTGATGAAACAAAATCTGTTGCAAGAAGTATCGCTCTACTCCGACGAGAAATTAACAAACTAAGGAGAATAGCAAATCCGTTAAAACGATTTGTTCTAGAGATGGCAAACAACATTAAACGATTCTCAGATGAAGGTGAAAACTTGGGACTATTATTTGATGATGTAATTGACCACATTGACAAAGTTATTGAAACTTTGGAGGAATCAAGAGAGACCATGGAGATTTACAAAGACACAGATTTTGTGTTGAGTACTGAAAAAACAAATAAAGTACTTGCAGTATTGACAATAATTTTCACATTAGCAATTCCGGCCACAGTTATTGGGACATTTTATGGAATGAATATACATTTGCCAGGAGGAATAGATTTGGAAGGAGGTATCTTAGGTCCCTATACTTCATTTATAGTAATAATCATAGCATCTGCAATTCCTGTTGTCTTGATGTATTCATATTTTAGAAAACTAGGTTGGGTAAGTGGTTAGATTTTTTGTAATATTTCATATTCATTGATCTCATTTTTGCCAGAAATAGTTGTGAAATATCCAAAATTTGCTAAAATAGACCTAATTAAATATTAGATAATTGTCATAAAAATATGGGAAAAATTAAAGTTAGATCTGGAAGAGGAACTGGAACAGTTGAAGTAGAAGACGGTGAAAAAAAGTGGTCTGGAGATGCTTACAGAAAAGAACAGGCAGAAAAGAAAAAGAAGTCTGCAAATAGAATGGTCCACACTGGAAGAGGGACTGGATCAAAGAGACTTGGTGATATTCCTGAACCAAAAGAGAGACCATCTACTGAAGGTATGACTAGAGTTACAGGTAGAGGAACAGGAAGTAGAAAAAGCAAGAACAAAGGATCTTAAAATTTTTATTTTTTATTTTAGAGAATTCTGAAAATAAAAATAAGTTAAAAAATAATTTAATTATCTATACTTTGATATCAGGATTTTCTGATTTGAGTTTTTCCCAATCTGTTAGAAAATTTTTAAGACCAATATCAGTTAGTGGGTGTTTTAGCATTTTGTCTAAAACTGCAGGGGGCAAAGTAACAACATCTGCACCAATCTTTGCTGCATCTACTACGTGTAATGGATGCCTTATACTTGCAACAAGAATTTGAGTTTTAAAATTATAATTTGAAAAAATTGTTTTAATTTCTTGTATCAAGTGCATTCCATCTTGTCCTATATCATCTAATCTGCCAATAAAGGGACTAACATATTTTGCACCAGCTTTTGCTGCAAGTATTGCTTGATTTGATGAAAAAATTAAGGTTACATTTACTGGAATACCTTCTGCAGTGAGAGATTTACAAGCTTTTAATCCATCTGGAGTCATTGGAACTTTAACTACAACATTATCACCATAGTTACGTAAAGATCTACCTTCATCCAACATTCCAGAATATTCAGTGCTTAAAACCTCTAAACTTACATCACCTTTGATAATTTTTGTGATTTCAGCCATGCCATCTTTTGGATTACCTCCTTCCTTTGACATTAATGATGGATTCGTAGTTATCCCATCCAACAATCCCATATCATTGAATTTTCGGATAGATTCTAAATTTGCAGTATCAAGAAATATTTTCATAATTTTTTACTCCTTATTTCTTTGACTTGCTTTATCATATTAAAAGATGTTATTCCGTGTTTTTCTAAAAGTAATTGTATCTCATTATCGCGTGCAGATTCTCCAAACATATCTTGGACACCTATTCGTTTTACAAGTACTGGATATCTTTCTGAAACAGATTCTGCAACTGCCGAACCTAAACCGCCAAAAATATTATGCTCCTCACAGGTAACTATTCCACCAGTCTCTCGAGCCGCCTTTTCTAAAAGATCACCATCAATAGGCTTTACAGAAAACATATCCAAAACTCGACAGGAAATTCCCTCTTGTTGTAATTCCTCAGCTGCCTCAAGTGCCATTCGTACTGTAATACCACAAGCTGCAATAGTACAATCAGAACCATCTCGGAGAGTAATTCCTTTACCTATTTGGAACTCTTGAGATTCAGAATGAACTATAGGTGTTTTTGATCGTGCCATCCTCATGTAAAATGGTCCATATTCATTTGCCATTAACAAGACTAGTTTTGAGACTGCAATAGTATCAGCAGGTATAAAGACACGAAAATTCGGAATTGCCCTCATTATTGCAATATCTTCTATTTGTTGATGCGAACCGCCATCTGGGCCAACTGATAGACCTCCATGAGATACTACTAATTTTACATCAAGTCCTTTTTTACCAGGTGGTGAGGGATATGCAATTCCATTTCTAATTTGGTCAACTGCCCGTCCAGGCAAAAATATGGCATAAGTACTTGCAAATGAAATTTTCCCAGAAGCTGCCAACCCTGCAGATACTGATACCAAGTTTCCCTCAGCTATTCCGACATTAAAGAATCGATTGGGAAATTCTTTTCCAAAGGCAGCTGTTTTAAGAGAATCAGTAGTGTCAGCACCTAAAACCACTATATTTTGATTAACTCTACCAAGTTCAATCAGAGTTTTTGAATACTCTGTTCTCATATCACTCATTTCAGGTGGATTCAAATCAAACCTGTCTCCTTTGCTATTTTTGTGATTTTTTCTTTCTTTTTTCCAACAACATGCAACCCAATCCACTTGTTGACAAGATCTGAGCCTCCTAATTGATGAGCTTTTTCAAGTAAAACCTTTCTTCTTGCTCTGAGAATTTCATGTCTAAATTCCCTAATTGCTTCTCGTACATTATTTTGTCCAATCATAGAACTTCCACCGACAAATGCTCTTGCTCCATCCTCAAAACAAGACCCAACATTCTCAAGTGTAACACCACCATCAGCCTCTACATATCCTATAAAATTATGTTCCTTTAAGATAGGACTTAGGCTACTCATTTTTTTATGTGTTTCTGGAATATATTTTTGGCCTGACTTTCCAGGTACGACAGACATTACAATGAGTTGATCAAGAGTGGGTAGAAATTTGTAAGACCACTCAGGAAGGTCAGTTTCTGGATTTATTGCCAACCCGACACTTACTTGATGTTGTTTTAGCAAATCATGAATTTCCCCAAAACTTGATTCATCACAAACCTCTGCATGAACTGTAATGATATCACTTCCAGCTTCTGCATAATCTCTCACATGTTTAACTGGTTCAGAAATCATTAGATGAGAATCAAATGGAATAGGAGTTATGGATCTTAGTTCTTTAATTTTATTATGATCAAAGGTTTTTGCAGGAACAAATTGACCATCCATTACATCAAGATGAATGTAATCAGCCCTTCCATTGATACAACGTTTAACTTCATTTGCTAGATTGGTCATATCACCTGCAATTATTGATGGTGCAATCATAAATTGTGAATCAAGTTCCAAATTTATCAAAGGTACTATATCTAAATCTGGAGCTTTTCCATGCCATTGTGGATTATCTTCCATGTGTTCAACTGCGTTTCCTTTTATGGTTCTACAAATAATAATTGTAGGAACTCCTTTTGTGGTATTTGCTTTTTCTATTGCTGCACTTATTTGTTCAATTCTATGACCATCAATTTCAAGCACATTCCATCCAAAGGATCTCCACTTGTCTCCAGTCTTCCATCTTGATGCATCTTTCCACATTTCAGAAATATCATCGCCAACTAGCTCCTCATCTAGTGGCATTACTTGTTCAGTATACGAGTCTTGTTGGATAAAATTTCTATCTAAGAATGCAGTTAAATTATCTAATTTGTATTTTGATGCAGTCATTGCGGCTTCCCAAATTTGTCCCTCGTCTGATTCTCCATCTCCAATGATGGTGTAGACATGATGATCTTTGTTATCAATTTTAGCAGCAAGTGCAACTCCAATAGAATATGATAATCCAGTGCCCAAAGATCCTCCACAAAACTCTACTCCTGGGCATTTCAAATCAGGGTGTCCTTGTAGCCTACTTCCAAATTTCCTCAAAGTATCAAGTTCCGATTCAGGAAAATAGCCAGCAACTGCCATATTTGAAAACAATCCAGGTGATGCATGTCCTTTTGAAAGAACTAGTCGATCTCTATTTTCCCAAGAAGGATTACTAGGATCAAATTTCAGATGTTTGTAAAATAGACAACCTAAAATTTCTGCCATTGAAAATGAACCACCTGGATGGCCAGAGCCTGCCACACTAGTAGATTTGATGACAAGTTTTCTTGCTCGTAGAATATTCTTCTTTATATGATAATAATTAAGACCCATTAGTACCTCGTTTCTTGGCAATTTGAATAAAAATCTATTTCTGTAAAATTTTAATTTGATCGATGACACCAAATATTATGGATATTAAAGAAAAAATTCCAATAATAGTATTTGATGATTTGTGTTACCTTTGTACAAAATTTGCAAATTCAGTTAATTTTCTTGCAAGAGGAAATCTAACAATTATTGGTCATTATTCAAATCAAGGAGAAGAAATTAAAAATCAAATTTTGGGTGATTCTGCTTATGAAATGTTTTGGTTAATTGATAAAAAAATGGCTTATGGCGGTAGGGCTGCCATTCTTCCTTTAATTCGGGCAATAATTACATCCAAAAAGAAAAGTTCCAACAATGTAAAATTTGAAAGCAATTGCAAGCAAGAATGTAAAACAATAAAATCCGTTTTTATTAGATCTGCAAGTCTGTTATCAAATAGTAAAAAAATAAAATTAACGTAAATCTAAATAATACTGAAATACGTGGTTTTTTGTAATGAAGATTAAAATTGAAAATACTAATCCGATTAAGAAAAAAACTGAAATGTTATGTGGTTTTGTTTTAGAAAATTCTGATAAAATACTTGGGTTTAATAAAATAAATTCTAAAATTACTGATTCTGTTAAACAATCACTTAGAGACAACAACGGTGTATTCGGTAGAGTTACAGTAATTCCAACTAATAATAAAATAACCGCAAAAAGAATCCTGTTAGCAGGGATTGGAAGAAAAGAAAAGATATCTAATGATACAATAAGATTTGTTTCAGGTAAAATTGCTCAAAAAGCTAGTGAATTAAAATTAAAAGAATTCACCATAATTACCCCTCCAAGTTTCCTAACTGAAAATATTTCATCTACTTCTCAAATAACAGAAGGATGTAAAATGACATTAAACAAATTTGACAAATTTAAATCAAAAAAAGAATGCTCGGTTCCAGATTTATCTATACTTGTTTCAGATTCAAAAAAGATTGCTAAAAATATTAAAAATTCAGAAATTATTTCAGAAGGAGTTATTTTTGCAAGAAATATTTCTAACCTTCCACCTAATGAATGCACACCTACAACATTAGCAAATTTTGCAAAGATGATTTCAAAAAAGAATAAAATGAAATGTATTGTTTTCTCCCGAAATGAACTTTACAAAAAAGGATTTGGTGGGATTATAGCCGTTGGACAAGGTAGTAAAAATGATCCCAAACTCATAGTTATGGAGTATCATGGTGGAAAACAAAATGAAAAACCTATTGTGTTAGTTGGAAAAGCTGTTACTTTTGATACTGGTGGAATTTCTTTGAAACCTGGTGAAAAAATGGATGAGATGAAATTTGACAAGTGTGGAGGATGTACGGTTTTGGGAATAATGAAAGCTTTATCAGAATTAAAATTGCCAGTAAATGTCATTGGGGTAATTCCGTCCGTTGAGAATATGCCAAGTGGAGAATCTTATCGACCAGGAGACATCATAAAATTGTATAATGGAAAAACTGCTGAAATTCTAAACACTGATGCAGAGGGAAGGTTGATTTTAGCAGATGCATTGGCGTATGGAGAAAAACGATATTCGCCAAAGGTAATTATTGATTTTGCTACTCTAACTGGAGCATGTATCGTTGCACTTGGTAACAATATGGCAGCAATAGTTTCAAATGATGAAAAATTGAAACAAAAAATTAAGGAATCTTCAAAGAGAACAACTGAAGAGATATGGGAACTCCCTCTAAATGACGATTATATGGATATGATCAAATCAGATGTGGCAGATATGAAAAATATTGGAATTGGAAGAGCAGCAGGAACAATTACAGCAGCTGCATTTTTAAGAAATGCGATTGAAAAAACCCCTTGGGTTCATATAGATATTGCCGGAGTTGCATGGACACAAGGAGCAACAAAATCTAAACCATATAATCCAAAAGGAGCTACTGGTTTTGGAGTAAGATTAATTTTAGATTATCTTCAAAAAATCTAAATTTTGGTCTTGAATTTATTATCAATAATGAAAATTAATTGGGGTATTATTATACAAAAAAACAGGTAAACAATTGTGGTAGAAGAGAAAATATGTGATTGTAATGATGTGCATCATCCGGGTCACGATTACATACATTACAAGCATGTCGGAGATCAATGCATTCATCCTGATGGCCATACTCACAAAATCAACATAACATGAAATAATCCTATATTATACAATTTTTAATATTTCAACTAATGATTCTATACGAGGTAAAATATTGAAATTTATAATATTAGTAGCCTCTACTGTTTCGGTCAGGTTTGTCAATATTTGGATTTCTAAAACCGTGTTTATCCATCATGTGGTTTAAAAATCGAATATCGTCGGAAAATGTTTCCCCACAAACACTACAGGTTGCCATTTGAATAAATGCAGAAAATTCAATATTAATAGATTGATTAAATTGAAAATGCCAGCACTGTTGCTTCCCAAGAGCTCTCGCATCTTAGTAGCACAACAGCGACATTAGGTTTGACTTCCAAGTTCGGAACGGGATTGGGTCGCACCCTAACGCTATGGCCGGCTTGATTAAATTGATCAAATTCTTATCTATTAAGGTAACGCCTGCTTTTTGAAGGTTCAAAAGAGGTATAAAGTAAAGATTTACTGGAATACGACATGACTCATAGAGTTGCGGTGTTGGACAAAGACCTTTGCCAGCCAAAAAAATGTGGATTAGAATGTATCAAATATTGTCCTGTAAACAAATCTGGTGCCGATTGCATAGTTCTCAATGAGGAATCAAAAAAAGCCCAAATTGATGAGGATATCTGTAATGGTTGTGGAATATGTGTCAAGGTTTGCCCATTTGATGCCATTACTATTGTAAATTTAGCAAGTGAGTTAGCAAGTGATAAAATTCATCAATACGGTCCTAATTCTTTTAGATTGTACAAGTTACCAAATCCAAAGAAAGGACAAGTGGTGGGTTTACTTGGAAGAAATGGAATGGGTAAAAGTACTGTAGTGAATATTCTATCAGGAAATCTAAAACCAAATTTAGGAAGATATGAAAATCCACCTGAATGGGATGAAATTTTAAAATATTATAGTGGAACAGAATTAAAATCACATTTTGAAAAAATTAAAGAAAATCAAATTCGTGCATCTATTAAACCTCAACAAATCCAACATTTAGCACAATCATTTGATGGCACGGGAAATGAATTAATCGAGAAATATGATGAACGTGGAGTTTCAAGACAACTTGTAAAACAATTAGGATTAGAAAATTCCATGGAAAAAAATCTTAAAGAGCTTAGTGGTGGAGAATTACAAAGATTAGCAATAGCAACAGTTGCCTCAAAAGATACCGATTTTTATTTTTTTGATGAGCCATCATCGTACAATGATGTATTTCAAAGAGCTAGTGTTGCACGAGTAATTCAGAGTTTGGCAAAGTTAGGAAAAAGTGTAATGGTAGTAGAACATGACCTAACACTTCTTGATTTTCTAAGTGATTTTATCGAAGTGCTTTATGGTGAACCAACAGCATATGGAATTGTTTCAAATGTGTTATCCACCAAAATTGGAATAAATGTTTTTCTTGAAGGATATTTGCCTGTTGAAAATGTTAGGTTTAGAGATAAAAAATTTTCCTTTGATGTTTCTTCTTCATCCACTGATGATTTTCAAATTGGGAGTGAAATTATAACATATCCAAAACTTGAGAAAAAATTTTCTTCCTTTGATTTAACTATTGAACCTGGTAGTGTTCGAAAAGGTGAAGTCTTAGGCATAATGGGTGCCAACGCTCTTGGAAAAACAACCATGATGAAAATGATTGCCGGTGCACTAAAACCAGATTCAGGTGAAATTGACAAGAAAATAAGGATTGCCTTCAAACCACAATATCTGGAGAATGATATTGACGTAGAAGTGATTGCAATCTTGGATAAGGCAAATGAATCTCCTATAGAAGGAAGTCAGGAAGAAGAACAAATTGTTGATCCATTAAAAATCAAAAAACTTTACAACAAATCTATCAAAAATCTGTCAGGGGGAGAATTGCAAAAAGTCGCTGTAGTTTCTTGCCTTTTACAAAAAGTAGACCTTTATGCATTAGATGAACCATCAGCATTTTTAGATGTCGAAGATAGAATTGCAGTAGCAAAATTTTTGCAGAAATTTGTACGATCATATGGAAAATCAGCAATTGTAATTGATCACGACATACAATTAATGGATCTTGTGTCAGATTCCATGGTTATCTTTGAGGGCGAATCTGGATTAAAAGGACATGCTACATCTCCAATGCCAAAATCTGATGCGATGAATCGATTCCTAAAATCACTGGATATAACATTTAGAAGAGATGAGAGAACCCTGAGACCACGCGTAAACAAACTAGAAAGTAGATTAGATAAAGATCAAAAGATTTCAGGTAATTTTTATTATAAGAAATGACAAGAATGCTAAAAAAAGCATTAGAAAGTATTCTAACGCCACAAGAAAGCGAAGAGTTGATCTCAGCTTTTGATCAGATTGGAGATATTATTATTGTTAGAATTCCAGATTCACTTTTATCCAAAAAAAAATTGATAGGTGAGACTCTACTTGATGAGGTAAAAATTGTAAAAAGTGTTTTTTATCAAGCATCACCAGTTGAAGGTGACTTTAGAACCAGAAATCTGGAGATTCTTGCAGGTGAAGATAAAACAGAAACTGAATACAAAGAATTTGGCTGTAGATTTATTGTAGATGTTGCAAATGTTTTTTTTTCTCCTCGTTTATCTACTGAAAGAGAGAGAATTGCAGATTTAATTCACGAAGGAGAAACCATGGTCAACATGTTTGCAGGTATAGGAATGTTTTCAATTATGGCAGCAAAAAAGAAAAAATGTATTGTCTATAGTCTTGATATTAATCCAATAGCATCAAAACTTTGTGAAAAAAATATAGAGTTAAACAAACTTTTAGGAAAAGTCATATCGATTAACGGAGAAACATCTAAAATAATTGATGCAGATTTACGAGATAAAGCAGATAGAACATTAATGCTTCTCCCTGAAAGATCTGATGAATTCCTGGATTCTGCAATAAAGACCACAAAAGATGGTGGAATTATCCACTATTATTCCCATATTCACGCTGATAAAAAATCAGAAGCAGGAATTTTATCTGAAAAGCATTACCTTGAGGTGACTTCAATTAAATCAGAGATTTTAAAATCAAAAATTGTAAGACCTGTAGGGCCTAGATATTATCAAACAGTTGTAGATGTAAAAATTTCAAAGTAATCTAGTCGTCAGAAGAAATTGTTGCAGAAGATGGTTTTGTAGTGGCCATGACGTATCCAATCCAAGCAATTACACCAAGGATTCCTCCTGTAATCATCAGAATAGAGAGTTGTAAAACTATTGGACTCCATTCAGATAACATTAACAAGTATGCGTAGATAAAAAATGCAACAATACATAAAAAAAATATTAAAAGTCCAGTTCCTTTACGTTTGTCCATCGCGATAAAATTAGTTGTGATATATTTATTGGTTTGAACTACTTGTTCAATTCAATTGCCATTAGATATGCATCCTCACCATCACGATAGTATGCGTTAAGTTGTTGTTTAATTTCGAATCCTAATTTTTCATATAATTTTACAGCCTCAGTATTGCTACATCTTACTTCAAGGTAGAATTCATCACACTTTTTTAGTTTAATACCGTTTGTAGATTCTTCAACTATAGCTTTTCCAATTCCTCTTTTTCGATATTCTTCAAGTACGGCAATCGATACTACGTGGCCTTTTTTTACAAATCCTAATTTCTTAAAATTAGAAAACCCATATTCTGTTTTGCACATAATATAGCCCACGTGTTTTCCATTAATCTCTGCTACAATAAATGCCTCAGGAACTTCTGAAAGCAGGCTTTCATAAAAATAATCAGAATAATGCTCCGGCAAGGTTTTTAGATTAATTTCCATAACAGGTATCAAATCACTTGGACTGGCTCTACGAATAATACAATCATCTAACTGTCTAAGAATTACCTGCATAGTTATTGGAATCTCCTGTTGATATTTAATTTTATTTTATATTTAAAATATTACAAAATTTCACGTTTTCTCTTGTAATTCCAGCCTATTTTTAGTAGAATTTTAGACTGTA
Organism: Candidatus Nitrosopumilus sp.; assembly: GCA_029863275.1. GTDB lineage: Archaea > Thermoproteota > Nitrososphaeria > Nitrososphaerales > Nitrosopumilaceae > Nitrosomaritimum. The sequence continues at coordinate 61,101 of JAOTVS010000002.1, read as the reverse complement.
ATCTAGGAAAAAACTATTTTCAACTAAAAATATTCAAATTTGTTCATTCCCTGAATTGATTTTCAAGTGTTTTTTAGAGGACGCATAATTTGAAAGAACTAATTATTTATCACAAAGCCATTTATCAGAAAGATATAGAGTATTTAGAATGGATGATTCAAGAACTGAGGTTGTCATATCCCTAGTAAATTCAATGTTTAATGTTAGTAAATTTACAAAAGAAACCTATTCATTAGAATTTAAAATCGAGGATCACGACTTTAAATCAAAATTTGAAGATTTAGCAAGACGACTTCAAGATCTTGATTATTTGGGAAAGCTTGAACGAATGGGTAATGAGAATTACATTATAATTCAAAAATTTCCTCCCAGAAAGAAACGAAAATGGTTGAGCTCGCCATGGATTCCTAGGATATTGTTTGCGGTTGTAGTTATTTTTGTGATGATTGACGGGTTTTACAGGACACTCGGGGTCAATGCAATACCAAACATAGACATTGGTAAACCTTCAGAAATGGCGGTAATTTACACATTATCTCTTTTGGGGATTCTTGGAATTCATGAGTTGGGTCACATGATTGCAGCTAAAATACATGGCTTAAAGACAACCTGGCCATATTTCATACCTGGAATACCGGTGTTTGGGTTCCTTCCGACTTTTGGCGCACTGATCATACCAAAAGGGCCGATGATTAACAGGAAGATATTATTTGATGTTGCAATTGCTGGGCCTATTGCAGGATTAGTTATTGCAGTAGTCGTCTCATTATATGGAGCATATACTGCTCCAGTAATAGAATCAGATTTAGCTTTACAACTACATGAAGAAAATAATTTAATAGAATTTTCTTTTGGTGAGCCATTATTTATGACAGGATCACTTTCTCTATTTGGTAAAGGAGGTCCTGAAAATGAGGTGATACTTACTCCTGTCTTGTGGGCATCATGGATTGGATTTTTTATAACTTTTTTAAACTTAATGCCAGCTTGGCAATTAGATGGAGGTCATATGGCAAGAACTTTTTTTGGAGCAAAATGGCATAAATATAGTACTTATGCGAGTCTTGTAGTTCTGGCAATAATCGGATTTGAGTTTGCTGCAATAATGATTTACTTCTTGAGCAGGAGAGGTATTAGTGCAAATCCCTTAGATGATATGTCACCCATATCAAGAAATCGAAAATTAGCTTATCTTGGAATAGTTGCTTTGGCTGTTTTGTGTATTCCTATTCCTGAGAATATTTGTATGCCATTTTCAAGAGGTTTTTGTATCTTCTAAATCAGTTTAACGAATTAGTGTTCTTGCACCATCAGAAACTATGGAAACTTTTTGTCGAGCTCCTTGAGTTTTAAGAATATAATCCATTGACTCTTTTATACCAGATAATGTAATCAAGTTTAGTTTTTTTACATAAAATTCAGGAAGAATAGAAACCAGACCAATTTGGAAATTTTTTTGAATTTCAGTTAAGAACAATAAATCCTCCATACCTTCAATGTATTTAGTAGGATTTTTGAGTTTTTCAAGAGGAAATCGTCCTTCAATGTATTGCTGAATTGCATCTGATCCTAAACCACCTTTACATTCTGCAACTAATATTGCAAGACCACCATTTTGGATAGCCCTCGAACAATTCCAAAGAGATGAAAGAGATTTACTCAAGTTAAAATTGCTAGAATCCTTTCCTGTACTGATTATCATTGATTTTTGTTTTTCAATATCTTGAACACCAAATGATTCCAAAGATTTAGTTAAAAAGAGAGTTTTTGAAGGGTGATCAATCGAGAAATCTACAATTCCTTTGGAATTTGCAACAATTTCTATTCCTTGAATTTCAAAGTTGTTTGAAAACTTTTTTGCCTCCTCAAAACTATCAGTTGGTTGTCCAGGGGTTGGAAAATTTTCTTTTCGTTTAGCATATGCTGAAAGCATGTGATCTTGGCCGAATTTTTTTATTAGCCTAGTGGATATTGTTTCGTATCCAAATAATCCATCAAATTCCATTTCCCCCATGAAGACAAGGTTAGAATTGGAAAGCTCATTGTTATCAAATTCATTAATGGAACTACCTTCAGGCATCCCAGCTTTTACCTGATTCATTATTTTTTTCTCAGCTAAAACATTTGGGAAGGGAAATGATTTTTGCTCACAAATTGTAAAGAGTGAAGTAATGATTTTTTGAATAGATCTTGAATTATGTAAAACCACCAAATCCATAGGTTTTGAAAGATCTATGGAACTTAGCTTTTCATTAATTGCAGAATCTTCTAAAATTGTGCCTTCAGATTCTATTTTTTGATCTAAATTCTCTGCTCGAATATCCAAAACAACATCAGTAATCCCATAGTTTAACCAGATTTCAGGCATGGTTTTACATCAAATACAAACCAAAATAAATCCAGTGTAGTTAATTTTGGTATGGATTTTGTAAAAGAGTTTTCAACTTTTTTGCATGAAAAAAAAATAATTAGATTTGGGGATTTTACTCTTGCAAGTGGTAAAAAAAGCTCATATTATGTTGATTTGAGACTAATTCCTAGCTATCCTCAACAATTTCGTAAGATGATAAAATATCTTCAAAATGAAATAATCAAAGATGTTGGTCTTGATAGATTTGATGCTCTAGTTTCTGTCCCAACTGGGGGTTTAGTGATAGCCTCAGCATTGGCAATTGAAGTTGTAAAACCGTTAATCTATGTTAGAAGTAAACCAAAAGACTATGGAACATCAAAATCAGTTGAAGGAAAAATATGGGATGGTATGAAAGTGGTAATGATAGATGATGTTGCAACCACTGGTGGTTCAGTTGTAAATGGAATAGTTTCATTAAAGGAGCAAAAAATCAAGGTTGAAGATGCTTATGTAATTGTTAATAGAATGGAGGGAGCTGATGAAGCTCTTAAAGCCCAAGGAGTTAATCTGCATTCTATTACAACTGTTATACAAATTACAAAATATTTACATGAGCAAAACCTTGTGGATGATAAAATTTTACAAAAAGTCCAAGAACAAATTAAGATTAAGTAAATAGTGGCAGCTCAGACAAATGCCTTCAAATCACCATTCAGATATAACTCTGATTCTTCATTGCAGCCAGCAGACTTTATCTATAGTCTTTTTAAAACTAATGGAATTAGAACAAGTTAGAAGGGATTCAGAATATTTTATTTTTAATGTTTGATTCAATTCAGGCATGATAGTTTTAATTTTAGAGCATACAATTTATACAAACAACTTGGAATTTTGTTTTTCATTTTTTTCTCAAAGATATTTGAGATTTATGCTAAACAAAATAAAAATTGGATAGAGCTGAAAAAGGATATTTTATAAGAAAAATGGGTTTTATATAATTTAGATTATTTCCTTTTTATGCACTGTATAAACAATTTCAACAGGTTTCCTTGGATAAATTTGCTCTAAATATTTATCAATATTTAATTTCAATTGAATTTGATATTTGTTCTACTTTGATCTTAGTTTAATTTTACGAGTTTTTATTTCTCCAAACTCTGCGTTTTTGCAAGTAAGGGACAATGAAGAGAAGTATTTTTCACAATCAATTGCATTGTTAATTATTTCATCTGTTCTTGGAGGTTTGGCAGTATTGCCATTTGTAATGATGCCTCTTGATGATGCATATTTTGAAATTCCAGAATCAGAAAATATCGATGAAACATTTCCACTGGAGGATTCTGCAGTAGGATTATCTATTATCTCAAGCTTATTGAGTGGATTTGTTTCAGCTATATTATATTATTTTATTGGAAAAAAGCTTGATGGAAATACAAATTGGAAGAAAGTTTTTTCTGTAATTTTTCACATTCATGCAATAGTTATTCCAATTACCATAATTATGGCAATGCTACTTTTTCTAATGTGGGGTTCTTTTACATCAATAGACTCTTCAATCCTTTTAGATCCTAATAATGACGATGAAGAAGTTTTTTCATTGTTGGGATCCTTTATCGGATATGTACTCTTGCTTGCAATTGTGGGAATTAGTTTTGCTATTTGGGGATTAATTGTTACAATAAAGGCCATAAAGGTTGTTCATGGATTTGGTACGGGAAAAGCCTTTGGACTAATTATCTTGGTTGGGACTATTACCTCTCTTGTTAGCATTCCATTTAGTTTTGGTTGATGAGCTTGAACGGTTTTAGAATTTCATGCCGGTATTTGTCTAAAATATACAATTTCCTTTTGTCGGTAAAATAATTGTGGGTATCAAACAATTTTAGGCTTTTTTTTGGAAAGAATTTGAGACATGAAACTTTAATGCTCACCTAAGCGAAATAGAACATAATGACTTGTCTTAGATGTGATGGAAAAGGTGAGTATAGAAATGAATTTGGACTAATGGAAAAATGTGAGTCATGTCAAGGATCTGATATGATTTTAGAAAAGGTAGATGATTCAGATGAATAATATGACCAAGAGAAAACCAAAGAAAAAAGATAGTAGATTACAAAAAGGGGAGAAGGAAGGTAGACAAAAACTGCGGATAAAAAAATACAAAAAGGAACAACAAGATAAGAAAAAGAGAAAACCAAAGTATTAGATTCTAACCTAAAATCATTCATGCCATTTTGGTACCTAAAAAATGAAAACTGATCCTTCAAAGGATTGTCAATACACCCGTTCTTATAGGGAAGAGATTCATATGAAGTATGTCACAAGACAGAAAAATGTACAAATGTGTTTGTGCTGACTGCGGAAAAGATTCCGAAGTTCCTTTTGAACCAAAAGAAGGCAGACCAGTATATTGCAAAGAATGTTTACCAAAACACCAAAAATAGAAAATTTAGATTAGTTTCGTTTGATTAATTTTAAACTTGATTATTTTCAATTATTCTTATTTTTTTTAAACAGAATAGATTCATCCTTTCCAAAAAATAATTTCAAATTATTTTCTTGCTCTAAACTTTACTAGATAAACTCCAGCACCGACAATTCCTGCTACTGCTGGTACCACCCAAATCATCCATACACCAGATGATACTGAATTGGATGATCCTGTTTGTAGGTATTCTGGATTTTTTATTAAATTGTCATTAATTTGGCTGACGAAAACTGTTTTTAGATCTGATTTTTGAATTTCTTCAATTAACAAGGCAAGTTCTTGGATTTGTTCCTGATTTACCTTGTCAACATATTCCCCATTTTCAATCATTGCAAATTCTTGGGGATGTAATGCAACTACTGAAAATCCAAATTTTTCCTGACTATTTTGAATGTCTTTTAATGTTTCATTAAACGGAAGACCTTCAAACATTTTTGATTCTGCAACATAGTCAGCAGTAAGGGCTGTGGCGGGAAAATGATGAATTCCAGAAATTACCAGAGGGTAAGGTGGTGGACTGGAGGCAAAGGTTGAACTCATAATAGTAAAATTGTGATCTCTCAATACTTCTAGCGTACTGTTATTAGATACACCAAATGGAGGATAAAATATTTTTGGTAATAGGCCAGTCATATTAAAAATCCTGTCGTTAGTATTTTTTATTGACTGGTTTTGATGGTCTTTGTCTAAAAGGGAAAAATCTTCATGGGCCCAACTATGATTTGCAATTTCAATATTGGAATTTTCACTGTTGGTGACATTCCGAATGTATTTGACAATATCTTCCTCAAAATCGTTTCCAATTACACCTATAGTTATCGGAACATTATATTCTCTGAATGTCTCCAGTACTTCAAGTTGAGGTTCTAGTAACCAATAATTTTGAATATCATCCATTCTAAATGCTACACAGTTACAAATTTCTAAAGGTATCATTTTTTCAAATGCATGATCAGAAAAGTTAACACGTCCTCCATCAACCTCAGCATGGATATAAGGGGCGTAAGACAAGATGCAGAGAATACCAAGAGATGTGGCCAGTAATTTCATTCCATTTTAATAAAATGAACCTGGTAAATAAGAACTTAATAGTTTAGTTCTAAATCTGTACAATTTTCACATTATAAAAAAATAAATAAAAAAGAGTAGATGTCAAATACAAAGTAATTTGTTTTTTTGCAAAATGTTTTAACAGTACTCAAAATATGAAGAATATGGACGAGGGACCAAAGGAGACAATTGTTTTAGCAACTATCAAAGCAGGAATAAAATCTTTTGATAAAATATCAAAAGTTGCCAATGTCCCTTCAAAAGAATTAGAGCAAGTTTTGGAAAAATTAGAATCTAGAAATTTAATTGTAGTAAATGAAAAAAAGGGATTTTTGGGCATAAAAATAGAAATCAACATTACAGAAAAAGGAGAAAAAAATTTAGAAAACCAAATCCAAGAGTTGAAAGAAAAATGGAGACAAATGGTTCAACTGTATAAATTAGAAGATAAGCCAAAACTTCAACAATGCATTGATGAAAACAAGATTTTTTTTAAATCATTGATATTTTTTGGTATGCTTGACAAGGAGATTTTTTCAAGGATGTTCAAACTAGTTGATTTGACCATGACTGACTATATTTCATCTAAAGATATGCCTCAAGATATAGACAGTGAGTGATGAGTGAATAACTTTAGAAAACAAAACTGGTATCTGTTTTCTTTGAGTTTTATCAGATACAATTTAGCGTCTACAAGTCCTTCAAGAAATAAGTTTAAAAATTTAAAACCATCAAATTTTTCTCTGAATCAATGATGAGGTAAAAGTAATTAACTGAAATAGTTCTGATTTTATCCTACTAGTCAAAGATCTTCATAAAGTTCCTAGCGAAGGGATTATGAATTTAGTTTATTCTAAGGTAGGATTAGTTGCTAGGTAAACATCTTGATACGCATCAAGTAAATCCCTAGCAGTTACAATCCCTATCAAAGAATCATTTTTTGTAATACCTAGTCTTTTGATGTTGTTTGCAGCCATAATACTTGCTGCTTGATTAGTAGTTATTTCCTCATCAGCTACAATCAGAGGGGATGATGAATATTTCCCAACCTCCTGATCTAACTTAAAATTATTTGAATAGAGATACGTTAAAAGATCTCTTTCAGAAAAAATCCCATATCCTTTCATATCTTGAATTATTATGCTCCCTACTCTTTTTTCATGCATTATCCTTGCCGCATCAAACACAGAATCGGTTTTACTACATTTTTCAATTTTTGTACTAATAATCTTGTCCAGAGAGGTCTCAGTTTTTATCTTTCTAAATGCCCTCAACAAATCAGATACTGTGACAATTCCAACTAGCTTGTCATCATCAAAAACTAATAACCGCGATTTGTTTTTATTCATTAAATGGGCAGCATCTAAAACAGTATCCCCTAATTCCAATTTGGTAAATGGTTGCCCGCCTACATCATTAATTGTTAAATCATCAAGATTTCGGGAATCAGCAATTGCTTTTAGAATTTCACGTTCTGTCAGAATGCCTTTTGGCATTGTTCCATCACTTATAACAAGATTTCCAAAATCTCTTTCGACCATAAACTCTATTGCTTTTGTAATTGGAATTTGGGGTTCCACTGAAATTGGGTATGCAGTCATGTAATTTGTAATTGGCAACGTTTGAATCTTGATTGTCATAATTAATACTAAACAGCCCAAGTATTTGATTAGTAGGATTAAATATCAAATATGATAATTTCAAAATCTACATTAGTCTTTATCATAAATGTTGATAAAAAATTAATCTTTAGTTTGTAAGTGTGACCCATGTGTCATTTTACGTCCTAAAAATGCAATAATCCAACCAATTCCAATCAAGCCAGTACCAAATAGAATATTCCACTCATGATATTGCACATACTCTTCTTCAAATCTAGGATCTTCGATGAATTGTTCTTTTGGAATATCAGTAAGAAATAGTGCCCATGTTGAAAAACCAATAAACAACACACCCAATGCAAAAAATGTAAACATTATGTATTTTGGAGCTCCACGAATCATACCTCCAAACAATATACCCCCTATATGGAGTATATTACTAGAGTCTAAATTTCAATATGCTTAAGTTTGAAAAATATTCAAATCAATTATTGTCCATACCAACCAAAAAACCATGTTCAAAATGTGGCAGAGGATTGTTAATACTACAATCTTTTGGTAGGCCATTAAGAGTTTGTTCAGGTTGTAAAATAATTGAGGAAAATTGTAAATGCGAAAGGAAAAAACCAATTAGAATTTAAGTTCTTTAATCAAAAATTAATTTCAAAATTAAAAAGAAAATCTATTCTAGGTTGATGGCTCATAATATTACATAGATCATGGGACCAGATAAAGAATTAATTAGGATATGGGCCCGAAGGGCTTCGATCCCTTGGCTCACCGGTTATGAGCCGGTTACTCTACCAAGCTGAGTTACGGGCCCTACAAAAATGGGATAAATCTTCAGTTTAAAATGTTATGAGTTAACAGTATTCTTCATAACAACTATCAAGCAACAAGTTTTGCGCAGAGATTGATTGTTCTGCAATTTGTATCAAGTCATCAGTGCTCGTAGTTGACTTCTCAAGAATATTTTGCCACGCAGCTGCATGTCGAATATCAGCTTCTGTATGAAGTTGGAAATATTCAGTGGCATCATCATTTGTCATTCCATAGAACTTTGCCATTCCCTCTAGTTTTGTTTGGCTAATTTTTGGAATTTCTTTTTCAAATGCATACATTGCACACGCGCCGCCCTCATAGGTATTCATCAAATCAGATAGATTTGAGACTGCTTTTTGGGTTTTTTCCAAGCCATTGTAATTTAACAATTCTTCTTGTGAGATACCTAGCTGACCAGCAAATTTTATCCAAGGACCAATATGATCTGCCTCTTCTTGTTGATTTTCTATTAATTCCTTTATTTCTGATTCTGGTGCCTTCTCTATAATAGGGGTCATAAAGGAAGGTACTGCCTTTACAAGTTGAAAATATTCTTTTGAATATCCTGCTAAGGACTCAACTGTTAATTTTCCATCAGACCACATCTCATAAAATGGATGTTTTAGTAAGCTTCGTTTTTCAATTCTTTCATCTATTCTTTTAATCAAACTCATACCAGAATTCCTAATTTACCAGTAAAAAATCTTTGTTGTTTACAAAAGATTTTATGGATAAAATATTGAATTTTGTTGGGTTCCAGTGGTGTAGACCGGTCAAGCATACTGCCCTTTCAAGGCAGTGATCCCGGGTTCAAAATCTAACGATGAAAGTCCCGGCTGGAGCACCAAGATTTATTTAGTAATGATAAAAAATTTTTGATCAGGTCGTCTTGGATAGGAAAAATTTAGAGATAAATCCTTTACTTGAAACATATGGAAAGTATATTGATAAAATAAATCGTTTTTTGGATAAGGAACTTGACCTTTATTCTGAATCAGAGTTCATAGAACCTTTAAAATATTCTTTAGATGGGGGGAAACGAATTAGACCAATAATACTAGTTTTAGCAGCTGAAAGTGTGGGAAATGTTGATGATAATACACTAGTGGCATCCTGTGCCGTTGAATTCTTACATATGGAGTCGATAATTCATGATGATATTATTGATAATGAAACATTGAGAAGACAAAAGGATCCATTCCATATCAAATATGGCTATAACACAAGCGTTTTGACGGGAGATTTTGTTTTAGGATTAATTCTTGGAATTTCCTCAAGATTGGATAATGCAAGAATAACTAAAGAATTATCCAGTACGGCAATGTTGATGAGTGAAGGAGAGATGATTGAAAATAGACTAGAGGCAAGTGAGGATGTTACATTTGATGATTATCTTAAAGTAATTGAATACAAGACTGCAGTTGCATTTCAAGCAGCATCAAGAATAGGGGCCATAATTGGTAAGGGTAGTGAAGAAGAAATTGAATCATTAACAGAGTATGGAAAAAATATTGGGATAGCATATCAGATTAGAGATGATTTACTGGATTGGAAAAATGAAGACAAGTTATTTAATTTGCTAATCAAAAAAAGTTCTGATCCCAGAGATGTATTTAATAAAATGGAAGAACTTTTAAAAAATTATTCTGAAAAAGCAAGAAAGGGGTTACGTAAGATCCCTGACAGTGATGCAAAGAACAATCTAGATAATTTAATAAAATTTACAACGTTTAAGGCATAAATCCTGAACTAATAACCGGTGTTGCAAACTCTACAAATTTAATTATTGGATCGGGATAGACACCAAATCCTACTAAGAAAATAATAGAGAATATCATTACTGCAATTATCGATTTTGGTTCAGAAACTCTCTTCTCTGTTTCCCCTTCGAAATACATTCGTCGTATTATCCAACCATAGTATGCTAATGAAAGCGCACTGTTTAGGACTCCAGCTATTGCAAGCCAAGGAGCCCACCACAAAGCTGAGCCGGCATCTAATGCACCGCCAAATAACATAATTTTACTCCAGAAACCAGCAAGGGGAGGAACTCCAGCAAGTGCAAGTAAAGAGATAGTTAATCCAAGAGCAGTAATAGGCATTCTTCTACCTAATCCCTTTAGTTTATCCAAATTAGTCACTGCAAGTGTTGTAATAATTCCCGTTACTGCGATGAATGCCATTCCTTTCATTACGGCATGGTTTAAGATTTGGTAAAGAGAGCCTTGTAATCCAAGTGAGCTATATGGCGATACTGCAAGCCCAATGAGAATGTATCCAGCATGTGCAATACTTGAATAGGCTAACATTCGTGATAGACTCTTTTGCATGATTGCTGCAACATTACCAATTGTCATAGTCATGATAGCTAAAATTCCAAGGGCTAATGTCCAATCAAGATTTAGAACCACCATTCCAAGAACTACAATACGAATTGTAGCTGCAAATCCTGCTTTTTTGGTTCCTGCAGCTAATAACGTTGTAATTGTTGGTGGGGATCCTTCGTATGTATCAGGTAACCATTGATGAAATGGCACTAAACCCATTTTGAATCCAAATCCTGCAATAAACATTCCAACTGATAATAATGCCAGAGGAAGAAGTCCAGGATCTAGAGTGGAATATCCTTGGATGACTTCGCCAATATTTGTCGATCCAGTAATCCCATAAGTAATAGAAATTCCATATACGATTATTGCTGATGATAATGCTCCAAACAAAAAGTATTTCAATGCAGCTTCATTTGATTGTGGATTTTTCTTGATAAATCCAACTAGAGCATATGTTGGAATACTCATTAACTCCCATGCAACAAATAACATTATCAAGTCAGTAGAATATGCAACTAGCACCATACCAATGGTAGAAAGTAAGATTAACGAATAGTAGATTGCAGGATAGTTTTGCTTTCTCATGTAATTGAAAGAACCAACTGTTGTGAAGATTGCAACAATTAACATTGCAATTGCAAAGAATCCTCCAAAGGCATCATCAACAATTACATCCTCTGAAAATAATGCAGATGGAAGAATATTTTCATTGATGAATTGATAGCCTACATATGCAATTGAAATGATTAATGCTGCAAATGCAATAACGGCATAAAATGAATTTGATCCTGTCTCTTTTCTAATTACATTGATTACAGGTAAAATAATGCCAACTGCGCCTAGAATTGCTATGATAACAATTGGGGTTGAACTAATTTCTATCATCTCATAATTCTCCTATATCAACAATATCAGAACTACAAATAGTAATCCTGCTCCAAATACGAATAGGTATGATTGAGACACACCTGTCTGAGTTCCTTGAACTACTCTGGCACTCCAGCCTACAGCTTTTTGGAATCCATCATTCATTCCATAATCAATTGCAGTCCTTTCAAAGTACCTGAATACTGCTCTTGCAAGCCAAAGTGGGGCTACAACAAAGCACCAGTAGATTATTGCATTAAGATACCATCTGTTTAGGATAGTTTTATGAATAGCATAAAAAAAGATATTTGAATTTACAAATTTTGTGGCATCGACCCATCTTCCAATATAGAAAACATACCCTAGACCAATTCCTGTGGCAAAGGCTATCAAAGATGAACCTAATGCAATTGGATTAAGTCCTTGTAAGAATCCAGGTAGAATTGATTCTCCAGATTCATGATGAACCATATGAATGCCATAGGAATGTTCAAGGAAATCAGTGAATAGGTGGTGTATTCCTTCCTCAGCAGATAATCCAATAATGCCAACACCAATAGTAAGAACTGCAAGAATTCCGTATGGAACCCACATTGAAAGTGGCGCCTCATGTATATGATGCCCTTCTTGTTCCATTTTTTCAATGTGTTTGCTTGGTTTTCCATAAAACACTAGACCAATCATTCTTGTTGTGTAAAATGCAGTGATGACTGCAGTTAGCACTGCAATTGCGTAGAGTGGCATTGCCCATTCACTTCCAGATTCAAACACAGCTGCAAAGATTGCATCCTTACTCCAGAAACCAGTTGTGATAAATGGTGCTCCCATCAAACCAAGTCCAGCAGCCCACATGAATGCATATGTTTTTTTCATATGTTTTCTAAGGCCACCCATATCTGTCATGAATCTAGAACCTACAACATGTAATAGAGAACCTGCAGCCATAAAGAGAGATGCCTTAAACATTGCATGAGAAATTAAATGGAAAAATCCTGCAGTATAACCATCTACATATTGTTGAGAGAGACCTGCAACCCCTAATGCCATCATCATATACCCTATTTGAGAACCTGTAGAATATGCAAGAACTTTTTTAATTTCAGGATTAACCATGCCTTGAGTGGCAAGCAATAGTGCAGTGATTGCGCCAACCCATGCAACAATTTCAAAGAATTGATCAGCAAGTATTCCTGCTGCGCCCAAAGCAAAGACTATTGGACCTATTCTTGCTACAAGAAAGACCCCTGCTTTTACCATAGTTGCGGCGTGAATTAATGCAGATACAGCAGTTGGACCAGTCATTGCTTCTAAAAGCCACTCGTTTAGTGGGAATTGAGCTGACTTTCCTACTGCACCTCCAAATAACAGGACAAATGCAGGAACCAATAATCCTTGAGCAGACATGGTTTCTGCCCAGGCAAAGTCTCCCATTAATTCTTTAAATCCAAAAGTTCCAGCAAATAAAAAGATCAACAGCATTCCTGCAATCATCATCACATCGCCAACCTTGGTCATGATGAAAGCTTTCATACCAGCATGTGTTGGTGAATAATAATCTAACAGACCCAAGACTGTTCTTCCTTCTACTCCAACATGATCCTTCTTTTTGTCACGATACCAAAAGCTAATCAATGCATAAGATGCAAGTCCCACACCTTCCCATCCAATGAAAACTTGGAGTAAATTATCCGATAAGACAATAATCTGCATTGAGCCAATAAAGAAAAGCATCCAGAACCAGAATCGTGTGATATCCTTATCGCCTTTCATGTAACCTGTACTGTAAATCATAATCAAGAATGAAATCCATCCAACAACATTTGCCATAATTACAGAAAGTGGATCTGCTAATACTCCGGCCTCAAGACCAATTGAATCAATCCAAGTTATTTGGTGGTGAACCTCGCTAGCATCCAATGTTACTGGTAAAAGAGATGCTGCAGAAAGTGCACTCATTAATGCAAATCCAACTGCAACATATCCTGTTGTATTCTTTGAAGCTTTTCCAATTGCAGGCATTATCAAGGCAGCTGCAAAAGGTAAAATCCAAACCATCCATGCAGCAGCCGAAGTTGCTTCAAATGGTAAACCGAGTGCCTCAGTTGCCATTTCCTAAACCCCCAAAACCCCATTCATATATGGAATTATCGTCTTTAAGAAAATATCAGGATAAATTCCAAGCACAACTGTAAATCCAGCAAGGACCATCATTGGTGCAGTCATGTACCAACTTCCCTCTTTGACATGCTCAAGATGCTCAGGTGTCTTTCCAAAGAATACACGTTTTAGCATCCACAAGATATACGACATTGTAAGTGCAGTTGCAACAAGACCTAAACCAAAAGTAACTGCCCGTATTGTAGAGCCCTCTTCAATTGCAGTCTCTAATGCACCATAAAATAGAATCCATTCACCCATAAAGCCACTTGTTGGAGGAACTCCCATGATTGTTAATGCTCCAATTACTGCACAAACAGCAGTAATTGGCATCTTGCCTGCTAGTCCCCCAAGTTTGGTGATACTTCTGGTCCCGACTTTAACGATAATAATTCCCGCCATCATGAAGAGTATTCCTTTTCCTAGGGCGTGTGTAACATACATCATCTCAGCTCCTGCCAAACCCAAAGCAGACATTGAACCTATTCCAAACAGAATATAACCCATTTGACTTATACTAGAATAGGCAAGAAGTCGTTTTAGATCATCTTGCATTAACGCCATTGCACCACCATAAATCATTGTAACAAGACCCCAGATATGGAACCAAATTGAGAGTTCTGCAAATGTAGATGGCAAAAATTCTACAATCAATCTGAAGATACCATAAGCCCCAATCCCGATCATTGCTGGAGACAATAAAGCACTGATTGGAGTAGGTGCTGAACCGTGGACATAGGGTAACCAAATATGGAACATGAATACTGCAAGTTTAACTCCCAGACCAATTGAAATTGCAACTGCTGAGGCCAAGACAATATCTTGTGGGATTTCAGATTCCTGAATATCTGCAAAGTCAAAGCTACCGATTGTAAGACCGATCATCAAGAATCCCAATAACAAAACAACGGCTCCTGCATGTGTCCAAAATAAGAACATCAAACCAATCTTTCTTCTTGGACCGTCTCCCCATAGTGCAACTAGGAAGAAACCTGGAATTAACATAACTTCAAAGAAAACATAAAATTCAATTAGGTTTGTTGAGAGTACTGTTCCGAGCATTCCCATCGCAAAGACCAAATACAGTGCAAAGTAAAGCCCTGATTTTGCATTCACATAATTTGTGAGGGATGTAGACTCTACAATTGATGATTGGCCACTAGTTGATTGGATTGTTTTTTGCTCTTCTTCGAATTGCTCATGGAATTTGTGAATCATATATGGTTTTGAATAAAGTGCAAGAATTGTACTTAGTACGTAAATCATGATTGCAAATGGTGAAGCTAAACCATCAAGTAAGAATCCAAATTCGCCAAACAAGTCAGTCCATGGATAATGTTCCTCTGTAGGTCCGCTTAAAGATGCATTAATTACTAGAATTGTTGTGTAAAGTAAAATTGCAAATGTGAACCACATTGCTGGAGTTGGCCCCATTTTTCTTCCAAGAATATAGGCAACAGGTGATAACAATAGAGGTAAGAAAACTGCCTGTAATAGTGCGTATTCCATTACCCTTTCAAGCTCCTAAAGTCAGCAATATCGATATTATGATACATTCGGTATGCAACAATAATCAATGATAGTCCAACTGCTACTTCAGCAGCAGCAATTGCAATTGAAAACAAAGCCAAGGTTTGACCACCGCTGTGGGGTAAGAATCTTCCAAAAGCTACCATGTTTAGGTTTGCTGCATTAATTACAATTTCAATTGCAAACAGCATTCTGATAAAATTTCGTTTTACTGCAAGGCCGTAAATTCCGATGCCTAGCAGGGCAACAGATACCAATACAAACTCAGTTAACTCGTTGGTCATTTTCCTCATCTACCCTCCTTGCTAAAACTAGTGCTGCAGTTACAGCACCCGATAAAATTAATCCCATTAAAATCAAAGCTGGCCAATAATATGTCAAAAAGTCCTCACCTATTTCCCTGAAGTCGACAGCAGGTTCATCTGTTGTAATTTCTTTAATTCCAGATTCTAAAATGACTGCACCTAGAGAAACCATCAAGACTAACATTAATGCAATTCCTACAAATTTTCTCCTCTTGTCTTCAACTTTTTTGAAGATTAGTTCCCGTTTTACGAGCATTACTGTAAATAAGATCAATACTGCAATTGAGCCGACATAAACTGCAAGCTGAAACATTGCAACAAAGGGTGAATCCAAAAGTAAAAAGAATCCTGCAATTCCACCAAGAGTACCCATTAATGCAATAGAACCATAAATTAAAGATCTTAGTTCTAAGGCAGCAATCGCACTTCCAATTGTAATTACAGATAAAGCAAGAAAGGCAGCGTCAGCCATGTGTTGCACCTCTTGAAGAAATTTGTATTTCAGAATCTTGAGAGACAAATGGTTTTACCTGTAATTGAGCAGGTGTGTAAATCAAACCTTCTTTGCTAAATGAAGAAAGTTCATAGTCGTTTGTCATGTACAATGCATAAAATGGACATGCATCAACACATAATCCACAAAATACACATTTTCCATAATCAATTTGCGGCATTATGGATTTTTTATTTTGTTTCCACTCGTCGGGTACTTTTACCATACCGATGGCTTCAGCAACACCTTCACAAGCAATTGAGCAAAGTTGACATCCTGTACAGTGATCATGAAATAACATGTGTCGTCCCTTAAGGCCTGCAATTCCTACCCCTGTGCTTGGGTCAAATTGATAACCATCCCCTACAAATTTTAATTTCTCTTCAGGATAACGTAGTGTAAATCGTTTAACTGCAAGGTGTTTAACTCCTGAATTTAGTGCCTTGATTATTCCTGTAGCAGTTCCCATTAGAATATTCCTCCAGGTCCCAAGATTCCAGCATACAGCAAGCCAAGTGCTATAAAGATGTTAACGAATGCAAGTCCAATTAGTTTCTTCCACCCCAAGTCTAATAACAAATCAATTCTAATTCTTGGAAATACACCTCTTGGTAAAAGAATGAAGAATATCACTCCAACAGTTTTAAGAACAAACCAGACAGCACCATTTAACATCTCCTGTGAGAAAACAGGTAATCCCGGGATTTGAGCAGTTACAGGTCCCAATTCAATTCCCTTTGTTATAATTTCTTCTGGGAATGGCGGCCATATCATTGGTCCATTCCATCCACCAAGAAATACTACAACAAAAAGACCTGCAAAGGCATATAGTTTCAGATAAGTTCCTAATTGAACCAAGCCATACATCATACCAGATAATTCAGTAAGCCAACCTGCTACAATTTCACTTTCAGCTTCAGGTAAATCAAATGGAATTCTTTCTAATTCAGCTAACATTGTAATAAAGAAAACAATTGCTCCAATTGGGAAAAATATAATCCAAGGGAAACTGGATTGACTAGCAGCAATTTCAGATAAATTCAAAGTTCCAGTTACAATAACAACACCAAGAAATGAGAGTATTAAAGGAATTTCAAATGAAACCATTTGGAATAAGGCCCGAATTCCGCCAATGAATGGGAATTTGCTATTAGCAGCCCAGGCTGACAAAATGGTGATAATAGGGAAAAATCCAATGACTGCAAAAACTGCCAGAAGTCCTACATCTACATCAGCTACGACCCAACCAGGAGTAACAGGTATTAACGAAACAAACGCCGCAGCTGTTGCAACAAATAAAACAGGTGCTGCCCAAAAAATCGGTTTATCAGCTTTTGCCGGGATAATAATTTCCTTTGAAATTAATTTTAAACCATCACCCATTAATTGTAAGATACCTTCTATTTTTCCACAGTAGAAAGGACCAACTCTTAGCTGGAGTTTTGCCAGCATTTTTCTCTCAACAAAAATTGTACCAGCAGCAATTAAGGCTGCAAATCCAAATCCTGGAAAAGCAGCGATTCTAAAAAGATCAGTGGTCATGAATGCCTTGATAATAGGAAGTGTTCTAGAAGGATCTGCTAACCAGGTTAATGCAAGAAATGGCGTAAGTAATTCGCCGTTGATTACGGGCATTTCGATATAAAAAAGAACAATAAAGGCTGCAGGAAATCCAATTAATACGAAAATTAAAAGACCCCAAAATCCGACATCTAGGATTGATTTGATAAATTCACTTAGTTTGAAATTTGGTGCAATAACTGACATTTATCGGTCTGCCTCCACCGGCCAATAATTAAGACTCCAATATATTGAAGGCATGTTTCCAAGTTTTTCTCCGATAAGTAAATGTGGTAATGCAATTAGATTTCTAAAGGATGGGACACTTAGTTTTACTCTATAGGGTTCGGGTTTTTTATCTGAAACGATATAACACCCCAATGCACCTCTACCTGATTCTATTCGTTTGTAAACTGAATCAATTCCTCCTTTAGGATTTGGTTTTAGTTTAACTCTAACAGAACCTGATTTTGGCATTTTTTGCAATGCATCTCGGATTATCCTACAACTCTCCATCATGTCAAGCCATGGAATTCTTGATCTAGCATAGGAATCTCCACTTTTCATCACATTAGTTTGAAAATCTAATTCATCATAGACATCATATGGTTCTTTCTTTCTAACATCATAATCAACTCCACTTGCTCTAAGCACTGAGCCTGTGGTACCTAATCTTATAGCATCTTCTCTTGAGAGTACTCCCGTTTTTTCAGTCCTTGAAATTAGAATTGGGTTATCATAAAAAACATCGGCATACTCTTTTATTCTTTTTTCAAAGTAATTTACTTGTCGTAAACAAACATCTTCAAAGTTTGCAGGCAAGTCATTTCTAATACCTCCTGGGATAAAATAAGAGTGGGTAACTCTTGCACCAGTCATTTTCTCTAAAAGATCAATTAAGAGTTCACGATCCCCTGCAGGCCACATAAACATTGTAGAATGACCCAGAAATATTCCATAAATTGCAAGCCAATACATTGTGTAAACACATCGATTCAATTCAGCTGCAATTACTCGGACATATTTTGCCCGTTCGGTAATTTCAAGACCAAGTAGTTCCTCAACACCTAAAACGTAAGGATATAAGATATTACAAGAATCATGGATTACTGGTCTTTCTAAGTGAGGTATGTTTAGAACATAATTTCTATACTCTGCCATCTTTTCTTCACCACGGTGGACATAACCTGGATCAGGATCACATGCAACGATATAATCACCATCGATTTGAACAACTATTCTCATATGGCCAGAACCAGGATGTTGTGGTCCAACATTGAGAGTCATAATTCTTTCATCAGCTTTTTGAATTGCCAATCCTGGTGGTAGTGTTGGTGTACTCATTTCTATCTACCCTTATTCCTAAAGTCTTTTCTTAATGGTGGTAAATCTGCCCAATCTTCAGGCAAAAGTAATCGTCTGTTATCTGGATGACCTTCAAAGTAAACACCTAACATTTCAAAAACTTCCCTTTCGTGAAATTCTACGCTGTAGAATATATCTCTAAGACTAGGTAATTTTGTTGCATCATTACCTGGAATTGGATCATCTTCTCTCTGTGCTCGGGTTGCCAATTCGAGAATTTGTCTATCTAGTGTCGGATCAGTATAAGAACTCAAATGATAAACTACCTCAATTTCTTTGTCTGCAGGATAATCCACTCCTGCAACAGAATCGACATGATCATAATTTAGAACATCTCTTGCAAATTCAGCAACTTCATGAATTGCCTCTCGAGTAACTTTAATTCCTACTCTATCTGGTTTTACAAAAGTAAGAGTGGTTTTTTCGCCAAAATTTTCAATGATTTTATCTGCGATTCCTTTTTCAAAGGCAGGTAATTCCACTTCCTCCTTTGGTGATGTTTTTGTAGGAGTAGGTTTTTTTGTGGGAATTGGTTTTTCAGGCGCTTGAGCGCTACTTGGTTTAGAGTCTTCTGTTTTTTTTTCAACTGTTTCTTTTTCTGAACTCATTATACAAACTTCCTAGCCTTCATCCTCTTGATTTTTTCTTGTAGTAACATACATCCTTGAATAAGAGTTTCAGGTCTAGGTGGACAACCTGGAACATACACATCTACTGGTAAGATGCCATCAATGCCTGGAAGAACATTGTATGAATCAAAATATAATCCGCCAGTAATGGCACAAGCCCCCATTGCAATTACATATTTTGGTTCTGGCATTTGATCATAAACTAAACGTAACCGTGGTGCCATCTTTCTGGTGATGGTTCCTTGAACCACAACTAGATCACATTGTCTTAATGATCCAAATGCTTCAATGATACCAAATCGCTCAACGTCATATCTTGGACTAGATGCAGCTCCAAACTCTACACTACAACAGGCTGTTTCAATGTGTACGGGCCATAGGGACCAAATTCTTCCCCAATTGATTGCATAACCTAAAGGTTTGTCAATTGCTTTCTCTAAAATATCCCCTAATTTTCCTACAAACACATTAGCATTTTGTGGAGTTATCAGATCTTTTAGCAATTTAATCCCTCACGACAATAAATCTGATTAGTATAAAAAACTACCAAATGTTTCTCCTCCCAGACTGGTATAAAGCGAAAGCCATTGCAGAAAATATTATAGCTAAAAATCCAATAATAGGGAGAGTAGCCTCTTTTGGAAGGTATAAAATAGTACTTCCCCATGCATAAAGAAAAATTGCAACTACATCAAAAACTACAAACATCAAAATGTATGCATAATATTGCATCATAAAGTGAGTTCGTCCTTCACCTGTTGGGACTTGACCACATTCCATTGGTAAAAATTTTACTGGATTGCTTCTTTTTCTTGGAGAAATCATCCTTGAAATTACCAGAGCAGGTGCCATTGCAACTACTGCAAATCCAAACATCAACACAACGGTACTATAATTGCCCGCTAATTCCCCGACCAATTTAGCTTTGAACCCAAGTTTTTGTATAAAAAGGTATGCACATTTTTTTTGGATCTGATTTTTTTACTCAAGTCTTGGTAAAGTACTTTATAGGATAACCTCCAAAATGGATTATGTCATTGAATATTGGAGATACAGCTCCCAATTTTGAACTTCCAGATACTGATCTAAAGATGCGTACTTTGGATGAATTCAAAGGGAAGAAAATTGTATTATCTTTCATAGTTGCTGCAAGTTCCCCGGTTTGTGAAGCTGAATTGTGCACCTTTAGAGACTCTTGGCAAGAAATATCAGATCTAGGTGCTCAAATCATATCAATTAGTAATGATGGTCCATTTGCCAATAAAGCATTTGCAGAAAAACACAACTTCAAATTTCCGTTATTAGCAGATTACAATAGTAAAACAATTCGTGACTATGATGTATTAATGCAAGATTTACTTCACATCAAAGATTACAACGCTGCAAAACGATCTGTTTTTGTAATTATGGAAGATGGAAAAATTGGTTACAAATGGATTTCAGAGGATCCATTAAAAGAACCAAATTATGAAGAAATTAAAAATTTCTTAAAATAAAAAATTTTATTCAATATCTGCTACGATATCGCCTTTTGCCACTGTTGAGCCTTCTTTAACTTTTATTGATTTTACAGAACCATCTTTGTGTGCTTTAACCCCTACTTGCATTTTCATGGACTCTAAAGTACAAATGACATCTCCTTTCTTTATAGAATCTCCTTCAACTACTGCAATTGATATCACCTTTCCAGGAATTTGACTTTTCAGAGATAATTGTGAATCACCAGCACTTGCTCCTCCTGTGACTTTGTATACAACTTCATCAAGATGTGTATTTGTATTTAGCGTAATTGGAGTATTATCTATCACAAGACTCATTTCGTTGGTGGATTGTTCAAGATATTTTGCTCTGTGATATTTTTGATCTAAAATAAATTCAATTCCTTTTGAGTTCATATTTAGAATTTTCAATGTGTGGTCATCATCATTAATTTTAATCACATATTCATTATTGCCAAGATTTTCCACAATTTTTCCCTCAAAGGATTTTTCAATGTCTTGTATTTTGTAATTCATAAATCATCAACCTAATTTATTTTTCCAATTGGAATAATTATCTGAAGAGTTTTGTATTCGGCTCTTAAAATATTCAGAATAAATTATTGCAGCCGCTAAAGCAGCTTCACTTTTCTCTTCTTTTTCTTTTTTAAGATCGTCAGTCAGTCTATCAATCATACCATAACGTTTAAGAAAATCAGTTGATAGTTCGCCCTTTTTGTATTCATCTGAATTTAGAATTGTTTTGTAGAGAGGAATTGAAGTTTCTACTCCTTGAATGTAAAAATCATTTAAAGCTGTCAGCATTCGAGTTCTGGATTCTTCAAATGTTTGACCCCAAGTGCAAAGTTTTGCCATTAGAGAATCATAAAATGGAGAAACCGTGCATCCAGAATATAGATAAGTATCACATCTAACACTTGGTCCTGCAGGAATTGTTACATCTGGAACAGGACCTGTAGAAGGAGCAAAATCAAAAAAGGTATCTTCTGCGTTGATTCTACACTCTATGGCATAACCGTTCATTTTTAGGTCGCTTTGTTTGAATGGAATTGGTTCTCCATTTGCAATATCTATCTGTAATTTGACCAAATCCAACCCTGAAACAAGTTCTGTAATTGGGTGCTCAACTTGTAATCTTGCATTAATTTCAATAAAGTAAAATTCTCCATTATCAGCTCGGAGAAATTCAGCAGTCCCTAGGTTCGTATAATCAACGGCATCAGCAGCTCTACAAACTATTTCCCCTATACGAGCCCTTGTTTCTTCATCAACTACAGGTGAAGGAGTTTGTTCAATTAACTTTTGATTTCGTCTTTGGATAGAACATTCTCTTTCAAAAATGTGAAGACTATTTCCATGTTTATCTCTGGCCATTTGATATTCAATATGTCTTGTTTTTTCCAGGAATTTTTCTACAAGAATTGCAGATTTTCCTACAGCGGCAATTGATTCTCCTGTAACTGATTCATACCCTTCACGTAATTCTTTATCATTTGTCACTATTCGGATTCCACGACCGCCACCACCATAAACTGATTTTAACATTACAGGATACCCAATTTGGTTTGCAATTTTTTCTGCATCATCAGCATCCTTTACTAATCCAGGACTGCCAGGTACCGTAGGAACATCAGCTTTCAACATTGCATCTTTGCATTTCATTTTATCTCCACAAAGATTCATTGAATCTGCAGATGGGCCAATGAAATTGATTTTATTGTTTTCACACAGTCTTGCAAAGTCATCATTTTCTGAAAGAAATCCATAACCTGGATGAACAGCATCAGTACCTGAGGATAAAATTACATCAAGAATTTTTTCTTGGTTTAGATATGATTTTGCGGGGGCTGCTTCTCCAATATAATATGCCTCAGTAGCTTGTTTTACGTGTAAAGAATTTCTGTCTTCATCAGAATAGACTGCAACTGTTTTTATTCCAAGGCGTTTACATGTTCTAATTACGCGTAAAGCAATTTCTCCTCTGTTTGCAATAAGTACTTTTTCAATCATATTAAATCATAAATTGATGTTTCCATGTTTTCTTGGAAGTTGTTTTTCTCGTTTGTTTTCAAGCATTTCAAGTGCTTTTATCAACATAGGTCTTGTTTCAGCTGGATCAATTACATTATCTACAGTTCCATGAGATGCTGCAACGTAGGGATTTTCAAATTTTTCTGCAAATTCATCGATTAATTGTTTTTTGAGAGATTCTGAATCTTTGGAATCTTGCAGATCTTTTCTATACATAATTTTTACCGCAGCTTCTCCTCCCAAAACTGCACATCTGGCAGTTGGCCATGCGTAATTAATATCAGTTCTAAGATTTTTACTTCCCATTGCAATGTAAGCCCCGCCATAAGCTTTACCGATAACTAGAGTAATTCTTGGAACAGTTGCTTCACAATATGCATAAAGTAGTTTACTTCCATGTCTAATTATTCCATTATGTTCTTGATTTGATCCTGGCATGTATCCAGGAGTGTCTACTAGAGTTATAAGTGGAATATTAAATGCATCACAAAATCTGATAAAGCGTGCGGCTTTACTTGATGAATCAATATCGAGTGCCCCTGCAAGATACATGGGATTGTTTGCAATAAATCCAACAACTTTTCCATTCATTCTTCCATATCCAACTACAATGTTTGGGGCAAACAATTCATGAACTTCAAAGAATTCATGGTTATCTACAATTGAATTTATGATTTCTTTCATGTCATAAGGTTGTACAGGGTTTTCAGGGATAATGTTTATCAAATTGTGATCTAATCTATTTGGATCATCATCAGTTGTAACTTTAGGTGGTTCTTCTGTATTATTTTGGGGTAGATATGAAAGTAGTTTTTTTAGGTAATCCATACATTCGTACTCATTTTTTGCTACAAAGTGAGCAACTCCGCTTTTTGTACCATGAGTTATCGCTCCACCAAGATCTTCAAATGAAATTTCTTCACCTAAAACAGTTTTGACCACATCAGGTCCTGTAACAAACATAGTTCCAATTTTTTCAACCATAATTACAAAGTCTGTCATCGCAGGAGAGTAAACTGCACCGCCTGCCGAAGGACCAATACTTGCAGTAATTTGAGGAATTACTCCTGAAGCTAATTGATTGTAATAAAAGATATCTGCAAATCCATCAAGACTCATAATCCCTTCTTGAATTCTAGCACCACCCGAATCCATTATTCCAATAATTGGACATCCGGTTTTGAGGGCATGTTCAGTTAGTTTAGTAATTTTTTGAGCTCCCATCTTACTTAGTGTACCTCCAAGGACTGTGAAATCATATGCAAACACAAAAGTTTGTCTGCCATTTACCAATCCATATCCTCCAACTACTCCATCGGTAAAAAATTTCTTTTTTTGCATATCATATTCATGATAATGGTGAGTAGTTAGAGGATCTATTTCGGTAAAAGTTCCTTCATCTAATAGAAGATCTATTCTCTCTCGAGCGGTAAGTTTACCCTTTTCATGTTGAGCGTGAATACGATCCTGCCCTCCTCCCTGTAACGATGTTTGTTTTCTCTTCGAAAATCCCTCTATTTTTTCAGAGTGCATCTTCCTATCTAGGAATACCAACTACTTATTAATTTAGTTGAGATTTGGCAAAAACTATTGTATTTAAAATTTAAAAAAATTAGTAATTTTATCGATTTTAAAAAAATGGGATTAAAGTTACAGAAATACATTTAACTAAAGTAACGTCGAATTATAGTATATGGTTTCTGAGATGAAAGCCAAAGTAGTTTACACTCAATTATTAAAAGAAGATCTTGTAGTAATCAGAATACTTCCAGATGAAGGTATGCCAAATTACATAACTGGTCAATTTCTCACAATTGGCGTAATTGTTCCTACTGAAAATTATAAACTAGTAAGAAGAGCATATTCAATTGCATCACATCCTGAGAACAAGGAATATTTTGAATTTGTAATTAGATGGGTGAGAAATCCATTACCGGGCCGTGTTACAACTATGCTTTTTCATGCAAGTGTTGGTGATGAAGTAAAATTAGGTCTACCTACTGGAAATGCTTTGTTGATTAATGAAAAGCTTCCCAATGGAGAAAAAGATATGAGGAGAATCGTTTGTGTAGGTGGAGGTACTGGTCTTGCACCCTTTATTGCTTATGCTAATCATTTGCATGATGTAGGTGATAAACGTGAATTGATAGTTTTGCACGGAGCAAGCTATGTGGATGAATTAAGCTATAGAAGATTGCTTACAGATCTGGAGGATGAGAGTAAAAGGAGAGGGAAAGATCAATGGAACTTTAAATATCGAGCAGCAATTAGTAGACCCAAGGAATTTTTTAATCGTTCGTGGAGTGGTCATGTAGGTAGAGTTGAATCATTTTTCAAAGAAGGTAAAAATGGTTTGTCGCCATTAGACGAACTTGTAGGTGAAAAGTGCACTCCTGAAAATACCTATATCTACATTTGTGGATATCAAGGAACCATAGATGGTGTTATTGAAAATACACAAGCACGTGGATTTGTAACAAAGGATGACAAACGTGACGACGGGAGTTATGAAATCAGATACGAATCATACGGATAAAAAAATCTTAAAAACAATTCCAAATATAATAAATCTTAATAATTTATCTAATTTTTTTGTCGAATGATAAACTGCATCAAAGCCTCTTTTGAGTAATCAATACCATGTTCTTCATTAGTATGACCTCCAAATTCTACAATAACATCCTCCATTTCACCTTCGCTTACAAAATCACATTCAAAACCATAATCTGAGCATCTTAGTTTTGCCATATTCTGTGGACTGAAAGAGTACAATAAAAACTATCATATTTTTTATCTTAAAAAATGTAAAATTATCAATTACCAAAAATTAGGTATCGAATAACTATTATTTGGAATTTAGATCTTAATTTTTTTGGTTAGTTACTTTCTTTGTAGGTGCAGATATGATATTCTCAGCTACGTTCTTTGTCAATTCTTCAATAATTTTTATTTTATTTTTATCTGTTTCACCTAATTTTTCTAAAGCTTTTTCTAATTCTTTTTTCCTTATTTCGTCAACATTTACTAGTACATCACTAATGATTGGCTCAGCATCAATTCTATTCATAGTTGCTTCAATTATTGGAACTTCCTTGGAAATTAATTTTTCAACCTCGGGGACTTTATCCATTCTAATCCTTTCGTTTTCTTCTACCAATTCACTAATTTGATCTTTGAACATTAATTTTATACCAGATATAGTTGAGACTTTTTCGTCGATCGCCCTGGGTTCAGAAATATCCAAAATCAATACTCCCGTTTTTTTATTTTCTATTACTCTCTTTATTTTTTCATATGTGATTAAGAAATAATCAGATGTAGTAGCGACAAAAACTATGTCAAATTTATCAAATTTCTCGAAAATACCGTTAAATTCTATCGGAGTTCCACCTAATATTTTTGAAAATCCAGTGGAACGCTCCAAGGTCATGCTGGTAACATCAAATGGATATCCTTTTTTGTTTAGGGTTTTTGCAACTCTTGCCGCAGCTTCCCCTGTTCCTATTAACAAAATGTGTTTCTTTTTGTCTATTCCTACATTATCTTCTGCAATTTTTACAACTACATCACCTAGGGATTTTACATTTTCACCAATGCCGGATGAATCTCTGATTTTGGTTGCAATTCGAAGGCAAGTATCAAATAATTTTTCTAAAACTCGTCCAGAGGTTTTAGATTCTTTAGCTTTGGCTATTGATGTTTTTAATTCGGTCATAATCTCATTTTTGCCCACAACAACTGAATCTAATCCACAAGCTAATCTAAGTAAATTTTCGTAAACATCTGTGCCAGTATAAATTTCCAGAGTTTGATCAAAATGATCAATTTCCCACTGATCAAGTTCTGTTAATGAGGTCCACGTATCTTGAATTTGGTTTAACACAAGACCTTTTGCTTCAGGTCTCCTTCCGTCAGGAGAATCACCTTTTTCAAGAGTGATTATTAGAAAGATTTCAACTCTACTTGATGTTTGAACTATTACACATTCTGAAACATCAGATATTTTTTTGAATTCTTCAGCAGCCGCAGGAATGTCTTTGAAAGAAAACTTTTCTAATTTATGTATTGGAATATTTTTATGAGTAAATTTTGCATTGATTATTCTAAAATTCCCTGCTGCCATTACCAATTACCTCTATTTGTCAAATTTGTTTCTTCCTCCCTTTGCGGTACGAAAAATATTCATTCCAAGATTATAGTTTTCAAAAAGATTGTCCACCGTTTTTAGATCTTCTTTGATTTGATAAAGATCTTGTTGATTTGCATCAGGATCATTTTGTAATTTTGATAATTTTTCTTCAAGTTCATCTCTAAAAGAGGCAATTCCACTTTCATAATTTGATGTTCCATGATATTCTGGACTTAGAACATTTTGCGGAATGTATTTTGGAGTTTGATCACTAGGAATTTCCACTCGTCTTGAAATTTCAGCTTCTTCTTCTGGTGTAAGAATTGGTCTAGGAGGGGCCAATTCGTGTTTACGAAGAAAAAATTCGGGTTCACCCATCTCTCTTCTAAATATTTGCTCGCTAAGTCGTTTATTAGTAAATGAATCTACAGCTTTAACCTTCCCTACCTCTTTTGCTGCTTCATTGTATTCTTCTTCTAATGCTTTTTCTGCAGCCTCTTTTGCGGTTTTAGATCTTGCCAGAGCGGCAGCCGCTTCTGTATCAGCTATTGCTGCCAATTCTGATGCAGTGATACCTGATTTAGTGGGTTTTTTATTGGTCTCAGTGGTCTTTTTTTCCTCTTTTGTTTCAAAAGACTCAACTTCCACTTCAGTTTTGGTATTTTCGGCTGTAGTTTTAGTGATGCTGGCATCTTCTTTTTTATCCTCAGACATCAAAAATTAGAATAATTGAGTAGGATTTTAAGCTTTTAGAATTTTTTTCGATCAAACAAAGGTAATTACCAGAATTAGTTAGGATTTTGAATTTAAGTTCAACAGTTTAAATTTTTTCAAAATTGATTTTTGATAGGAATCATAAGGGGTTTTTTCATCACTACATTTTTTACAAATACATATTTGAGAAACATTTTCAAGGTCGCAAACGTCTTGAAATTCACAACTTGGACAGCCAGCAGGTCCGTTACAAACAGCGCATCGAAGTTCCTTAATTTCAGAGCATTTTTCATGTTTAACTCCAATTCCCTTTGCCCATAATCCAATTTCATTTGTTTCAATTTTTTCATTGCAGATAATACACATGCCAGGAAATTTCATGGGTATTTTTCTCCAGCTCATTTGATTAACTCCATTTCTTTTTCAATAATTTCTCCAAAGGTTTCTTCTAATTCTAATTCTAGTTTTTTATTTTTTATACAAAATAAAACAAAAGGTAAACCAATTGTGGAGAATGAACTACTTGATAGATGTAATTTATGTGCCATGAGGGATGATAGAGATTTAATTTTCCGTCCATCCCATCTAATACGATTTAAAAGTGGCCAGGATAAATTATATTTTGAATATCTAATACGATCATCATTTTGATAAAGTTCAATCAGTGTTTCATTTAGATAACGTAGTAGTCTCCAGTTTTGAGTTTTCATAATTTTTCCAAACAATATATCAGATCTAGAGATTATTTCTAAATATTTTGCAAGAGTGTTTTTATCTAAATTACTTGTAATAATACTAGAGTAAAAAGCATCAATCTTTTGTCGTGGATCGATTTGCATTGCGTATAGCACACCACGTGCCTCCTCAACTGAATTGGCCTTAAAAAATGCGTTAATTCCGTCTTCAACATTAATTGTTTCAAATGATTTTTCTGTTTGAGGATTAAATCCAGTAACTAAAGATTGAGTCAAATTAATCATTGAACGAATATCACCTCTTGATTTGTCGATAACTTTAATCAAGGATCCTGGACTGAGTGTAGCATTTTCTTTTTTCAATATATTTTCAAGATACACACGTAAAAGTCGTGGAGGTATTGGTTTGAAAGAAATTATTTTTACAACTTTTTTGATACTTTTCATTTTATCTGATACATCGCTATTAGCTGCCAAAACAATTGGTACTGTAGGATCTTTTAAAATTTGGATAAGTGCTTCTGCCCCTCCATAGTCTCCTCTACCGTGAATTCCATCCACTTCGTCTACAAAAATCATTGGAGTTCCTAAAATTGTTGTATTTCCTAAAACGGGGGCAAGAATTTCATTAATTCTTGATTTGCTTCTAACATCACTGGCATTAAGACCAATTAAATCATATCCAAACTGTTTTGCAACAAGATAGGCAATAGTAGTTTTTCCAATACCTGGGGGACCAATTAACAGTAAAGGTTTGGTCCCCTTT
The DNA here is from genome assembly GCA_029863275.1 of Candidatus Nitrosopumilus sp. Lineage (GTDB taxonomy): Archaea > Thermoproteota > Nitrososphaeria > Nitrososphaerales > Nitrosopumilaceae > Nitrosomaritimum. The sequence continues at coordinate 31,717 of JAOTVS010000002.1, read as the reverse complement.
TTCCATTTTGCAAACCATTCCATTATTGAAGATCTTGATTCCTCGTTTCCAACCATATCAGAGATATTTTGGGGCCTATACTTCTCAGACCACATCAATTTGATCACTTGGGAAGTTTTGACTCAAATTCTGACCATTTGTTTGCTTTTTGTAACTTGTTGTACCAGAATTGATTATAGTGCTCTACTGTTAAGAATAAAAATTCTAAAAATTCTTTATGAGAAAAATCATTTGGGAGTAATTCTATGGCAAGACGGGCATCCTTAAGATAGAGATTGCTTTTTTCCAATGTTATATCAAAACCTTTTTTGACATCATTTGCCAACAGAGAATAATATAATGGCCATGATGGAATTTTAACAAATCCATTTTTTATAGAATCTTCAATTTCATTACCACAACCAACACCTTCAGCTGCTCTTGCCATTCCTAAATAGAAAATTTCTCCCAATGGTCGCTCAGCCAGAGCCATGTTTCTTCCAGCTGTACCCATCACAGATCTATATTTTTTGTATGATAATGTCATCTCTTCTTCTGTTATTTGTGTAGGTTTTGATTTTAATTCCTCATCAAGATATTGTCCAATCCTTGCATCTTTGAAACCTTCTTCAAATTCATTTAATACTGTATCACCACCTTTTGAAATTTTTTCTCTAGCTAATTTCAAAATATAGGGATTCATTAATTTGTAGTCATCCAAATACTCTAAATCTTCATCTTTGTCTACTATTCTATCCATTGGTTCAGAAAGATCAATCGCTAAGATGTGGCCTTCAACAACATCTTGTTTTAGCTGAGGATTTTTGTTTCCTAGATATTCAGATGCTCCATCAAATAAGGCATTAAAGACGGGAAATGTCATTTTTACAAAATTAGAGTTTAAGATACGACTTACTCTGTCACGAATAACTTCAATATCATCTAACTTTGAACGAATAGGACCAATTTCTGATGATTGAAGAATAATTTCAGTAGAACCTACTTCATCCCCAAATGCCTGTTGAGTAGAATTGGGAGAAGGATCAGATTTGATTTCATTATAAAGACCTTGAGCAAATCTTTCTGCAAAATTTGGAAATTCTTTTTCTGTTTCCTCTTTGTAACGGTTGAATAATTTGTAACCCTTTGATTTGAATAAAGCCTGTTTCATAATTTGTTTTCCAGGTTTTGTACTCATCAAAGCTTCTTTGCTAATTACTGATTGATCCTTTCCACTCACATCCGTCAGATCCTATGTTGTTATTTATGCTTTCAAATCAATAAATCTTCTTCCACTTAAATTACGAGGAAAAAAATTAAGATTAATGGAAGTAATTGAAATTCTACGAGAGGCTTCGAAAAAAATTTATGAAAGTGTAAAAGATTTGGCCGGTACTGAAGACGCTGCTGGTCATTTCGGAATAGGAGCAGGTGGAGACATTTCTCGAAACATAGACATCATTGCTGAAAAAACTGTTCTTGACTATCTAAAAAAGATCAATTTTGAATGTATAGTATTAGGAGAGGAATGTGGAAAAGTAGAGTTGTCAGAAAACTCAAAAGGATTTGTTATTATGGATGCCATAGATGGATCTGCTAATTCTGTAAGAGGTGTACCATTTTTTTGTAGTTCACTTGCGTTTGCTACTGATAACAAACTAAGCTCCATCACAGATGGAGTGATAACAAATTTGACAAATGGAGAGATGTATTGGGCCTCTAAAGATAAAGGATCTTTTTTTAATGATTCAAAGATTCATGTTCATTCCAAAGAACCCATCTATAAGATTGTAGGGATAAACACCTCTGGGGCCACATCGGAATTGATGCAAAAATTGAATCCAATATATGAACAACATAATCATACTCGACACTTTGGTGCTAATGCTCTTGAAATGGCTATGTTTGCAAGAGGATTAATGGATATTTTTATTGATTTGAGAAAAAAGATTCGCATTCAAGATATTGCTGCAGGGTATTTGATAGTAAAAGAGGCAGGTGGTTTACTTTTGGATGAAAAATTTGAATCCTTGGATGCGGATCTTAGCTATGAAACTAGAGTTTCTTTCATAGCAGCAGCAAACCAGAAAATTTTAGATGATGTATTTTCTGGAATAAAGATGTAAAATTTCTGGAATATTTTTTAAAGTTATATTAAAACTCCAAAAAGTTTAGGTACCAATAAATGAGAAAAAATGAATTGTATTTAGTAACTGAGAGTAAGAATGGATAATAGTTTTTTTGATGCAACATCACAATTCTTTCAATCATTATTACAGCTCGAAGATACAGCTATTTTTTCAATTTTAATTGTATTGATCATCATCATTGTCATATTAAAAATACTCAGCAAAATATCCAAAATAATTCAGTATGCATTAATCATAGGGATTGCTGTATTAATTTTGGCCTGGTTTTTAAAATAAAAAAAAGTTAAGATTGATTATACTTGAAAAAATAAACTCTTATTAAAGAAATTACAAAACTGGATTAACATCTTGAAATGTCAAAAATATTTCAAATATTTCGGTTTATCTCAAAATATTCAATTGTGTGAGTGAACTGTCTATTATAATCAACTTCGCTCCAGAATTTTTCTTCGTCAATTTCTTTTCCTTTTGAAATCCATTGATTTAGAATTTTTTGCATAAACATTTGGGTTGTAGTATCAATTTGAGGTCTAATTCCTGTTTCGTTCTCAATACGATCTCGATCTTCTTTGAATTTTTTTAGTAATTCTTTGAGAGTTTTGCCGTTAATTTGGGCAGCTTTATTTCTTTTTGATGTTTCTAAATTTGTTTTAAATTTTGATAAAAAGTCCATAATATAACTAAAATTCATTTTTTAAAAAAGGATCGGTTGGATTTATTATAATTCTAAAATGTTTTAATAAATTAAAAAAATATTTTTTTAAATAATATGTGTAGATCTTAATTTCAATCGGGGAATTTTAGGAGTTTAAAGGATTATAGAAAATCTTATCATCTAGAATATATTGCATTAAATATGGAAATTCAAACAGCTGTTGAAAAAATTCTAAAGGTTAGTCCCTCCGTTAGAATAGTAAGCGTTTGTGATTTGAAGGGTAAGTTGATTTTTTCTCAACGTTCCAAAAAAGTGAAACTTTTGGTCTCGCGAAACCAAAGTTTGGCATCCTTAAAGGCTGCTGCAACTGATTGGAGAATGAGAAAAAAACTCGCAAGATCACTTGGTGCTTGCAAATATGTTGTTGCAGAATACGACAAAGTCAAAAGAATAGTTATTCCAGCAGGAAAGAACCATATTTTGTATGTAACTACAACTGCATCGTTTGATCACAATAAAATCATTCGTAAGGTCAGATCGTTCAGATAGCCTAAACGATTTTACTTTTTTATTTTATCATGATTTAAAATGAACATCATTATAGATGCATCTAGATATGTTCCTTAGATTATCTTTTTTCTAAATAATATCTCGGCAGATTATTCTAGTTTTCTTTTTTTCGTTCCTCTTCCAGAACTTACCCACATACCCTTTGTGGAAGTAGTTGGTGTACTTTTTATGTCACCAAATTTTATTTTGCCTGTTCCGCGTCCTACGGTGATATACTTGTCTTTTGCTGCTTCTTTTTTTGCGTCTTGATATTTTTTGAATGCTCCACCAGACCAGTTATCATCTTTTTTGTCTTCTACTCGTCTTGATGTTCCTCTGCCTCCAACTCGTACAATTCCCATTATTTATCAAATAATGTATAAAATTTCACATTAATAAGACTTTGATGAAAATAACTTAACCAATTAATGCCTTAAAAATAAATTTTTATAGAAAAAATTATTTTAAAAATGCCAAAGCCTTTACAATGTCAGTCTTGCTAATAATTCCAATTAGATTATTATTACGAGATAAGACTCCTGCGCCGTTGATATTTTTATCCAAAAGGAGTTTGCCAGTTTTAGCAAGATCATCATCGTATTTTACAGAAATAATGTTTTGACTCATTATTTCACTTGCCTTTGTGCTACCTCCAAAACCTGATTCTGAAACAAATCCTTTTCTTGGAAAAATTACGGAGATCATTGGATCAGAGTTATCAAGCACATCTTCTTCTTCTCCAAGTTTTAATGACATGTTAAAAAGATCTCTAAAGGTTATAATTCCAACTGGATTCTCATTATTATCTCGCAAGATAATACGGGATATTTTCTCATCAATCATTTTTAAAACAATCTTAGATATTGATGAGTTAGAATATTGCCATGCATAATATGGGGACATGTATTCTCCTACAGACTTTTCTTGCAAGTGGGCAGTCGCAAAATACTTTACCAGATCTGATTTAGTTATTAATCCAACTACCTTTTCTTGTGAAGTAATTATAAGGGATCCAATGCTGTTTTCTAGCATTGTTTCTGCACATTTATCGAGAGTGGTATTTTCATCTATTGATATTATTTTTTTAAAAATTTCGGTGATAGGTATTTGATCTAGTTTCCTCTCTGAATTATCTGAGAGTAAAAACAATCCTAAATCCTTTTCAGATACAATATGTGTTATATTATTATTAGTAGTTACCAGTAAACGACTTTTCTTCTCATCAATTATTTTTTTTAAAACCTGAGCTAGATTGGCTGTGTCTTTTATAACAATAGGATTATTCATGTAAGCTTTTGCGGTATCCATAACTTTACAAAATTGTAAGATTATAAAAAATACTGGTCAATTACCAAGATTGGAAGACAAATTACTTAAGCATAGATATTTTTTTAAAGTTAGCGTGCAGGTCTAATAAATCCCTGCTCAATTTTACAGATCGATGCAGAAGAGTTTTGAAATCGTTTGTCTTTTATGTTGTTTTGTAATTTTTTAGTATCTCGAATTTTCTTGATCTTGAAAATTCTTCCATTTAATAATTTGATTTTTTTAGTCTTTTTGTGAGGAATGACGTTTGTAGGAGAAGTTTTGGCTTTTTTTTTCTTTGTAATTTTTGATTTGTCAGTAACAGAGTTTTTTTGTGTCCATTGAATATTGTTAATGTCAGAGAAAGATGACTTTTCGATGTTATAATCTCCCAGTGTTTTACCCATGTTTTCCCTATTTTGATTGTAAACTTAAGTCTATGTATTTAGTTTGAAAAAAACACCAAAGAATTGTTAATTTTTTTATTAACTGATTTCCTTTTTCATATGCAAGTCCACAGTATAATGTAATTGTACTACACCAGAATCAAAAGACTTGGTGGTTAGAAGTTTTAAATTATGTTTTCCACACCCTTTTGAAAATAAAGGAATTCCCTCACCTAAAATAATCGGCATTATAGTTATAATACAATCATCAACTAAATTATTTTTTAAAAAGTCTTTTGCAATATTTGCACCACCTACAAGCCATATGTTTTCATCATCTAACCCTTCAATGAATTCTTTAGCATTGTCATTCACAAAGGTAATATTGTCTTTTTTACCAGTATTTTTCCTTGAAAATACAAAACATTTTTTATTTTTATAAGGCGCCTTAAACTCCTCATAGGTGGTATTACCTAGAATGATCGTTCCTATCGAATCCAAAAATTTCTTGTAACCAAAATCTTCGCCTAATTTACTATATCTTGTTAACCAATCCACTGAGCCATTTTTTCTTGCTATATAGCCATCCAAGCTTGTCGCAACATATAGGATTACTTTCTTCATTTACCTGATGAAATATTTTAGTTTATTAATTTTCACCTTTTTTAAAAAACTATTTCAAAAAAAAGGAAAATTATGTTTGCTCTGGTATTTCCAAAAAAAAACTAACACATTCAAGTATTTATGCACGTTTGGATGTAGGATTTTTGTCTAAAGAATTCATTTTGTCTCTTCCGCTTAAAATGCAATTACTATCAAAGAGGCTAATTGGGTTTTCATAATTTATTCAATTTTAGCATTTCATTCAATGACATTGATAAAAGATAATCTTATTGCAGTGTATGGTGATTAGAGTTACATTATTTCTATAGGTTGTAATAAGGTTCACATTTCTCAGAGTATTATCAAGTTCTCTTTTTGTGGATAACTCTAGAGATGCCATGCATAAAATTTGTCTTAAGTCTTGATTGTTTAGCAGTTGAACATTTTCTTTGAATCCACAGGCTACAGATCTGGCCATGGAGTCTACAGTGATACAAACTATGATTTTTGGTTCATTTGAAAGCCTACTGCAAAAAATCTCAATTTCTCTGTTTGTGAAGAGATTATTGAGTTCCTCACCTTTATTATTTGAACATTCGTCAAAAGTTTTCATATTTTGGAATAAAAAAATAATTTAATTTAACCAAAAGTCATTAAGATTATCTACAGGAAATGTTTGTGTCAGATTCCAAAAATAATGAACCTTGTACTTCTATTTTTAAAATAAAATACAAATTGGGATTTATGATTTTCAAGCCAAATTAATGAAAAAATAAGGAGAATGATGTTTATCTTTTTATCGATATTGAATAATAAGTTTACAGAAGATATGCAAAAGTGTCCTTTATGTCAAACAGAGTACAATGATATGACCAAAGTATGCCCCCTAAAGCATTGCTCAAATTGTGGATCATTAAAATTGCAAACCCATAAAAAGCGAAGTTTTCAGAGCAACAGAGCAAAATTAAATTTCATAATTATTTTACCGCCATTGGGTTTCTTTGTATTAGTCTATGGATACTTGTTTGTTCAAGGGGAACTTGTTTCATTTTTAAGTATTGTAGCGATATATTCTGTATTTTTTATAGCAGTATTAGCTAAAACTACAAAACCTAACATCAATTGTACAGAATGTAAAGCAAAAAATTTTCCCTCTATAACTAAAATTTATTTAAATCCAATTATAAAAAAAGAGACATCCATCTATGAGGATGACTTAACCAAAATTAGTAAAAAAATTCTTGAAACATTATCAAAAGAACAGAAAAAACACAACAAAAAGGATATAATAATTAGGATTGGAGGTGCAATTTCCCTCACTGTTATTGCAATATTTGGTACATTTTTTGTAAACCCAGACAGTAATTTATTTGAAGAAATTATTGAGATGATAAAATTCTTTCAATAAACTAGCCAGAATGATATCTAATAAACTAAAAGTAACTTTGTTAGCTTACAATGCTTAACAATGCCTTTAATTCAAAATAGCTTTTGCATTTCAATGACAACACAAAACAAAACAATCTTCGCAGGATTGATAATGATGGCAGCAGTGCTATCAGTCTCTGCAACCTACAACACTGCATTTGCACAAGTATCAGATGTAGTAACTGATAGACCAATTCATCCACATATAATATTTGGAGGCGTTGGTGCCGCAGTAGCTGAAGATGGTGAAGGGGCACGTTCCCTTTTTAGAATGGGAATTGTTCCAGTCGCTGATTCAACAACAGAGTTTGAGGTAAAACGCGGTGCATTCATGATTGGAGCCATAAAACATGATAATCGTGAAAAATACTCTGTAATTGCAGAATCCTGGAAAATAACAGTAAGTGCTGATAAAACATCATTTGATGCATCAGGACAAGCTAAAAGTGAAGACGGTAAAATCTACGATGTTAACATTTCAGGTGATAAAATCTCTGATCTTGAAAATGGGGACTTGTATTATGTTACAGGTACTGCAACAAGTGATGATGACAAAGTACATGACTTGTTTTACATCTCTGCAATTAAAGAGAGAACCGCTTCAGACAAATCCACTTATCGTGGAATTCAGTGAATTTAAAATCACTTTCTTTTTTTTATTAATTGATTTGCTAATTGAGAATTTTTCTTTTAGGAAAGTATAACAAATTGTAGGTTGGTACTTGAACAAGATTAATGGCGCCCTCGGCGGGATTTGAACACGCGTCTCAGCCGTGACAGGGCCGAATTCTAGACCGGGCTATACTACAAGGGCACAGTTATTTTTCAACAAAATCCTAGATTAAAAGTTTCGGTCATAACAAAAAATTTTGTAAAAGACTAAATTATGCACTCTAAGCAAATTTCTTTGTGGGTCTATGGCGCAGCCAGGTAGCGCACCGGACTTTTAATCCGGTTGTCGAGGGTCCGAATCCCTCTAGACCCGCCTACATCATTATTTTATCAAAATAGTGATTTTTTCTTCTAATTTTTCCAATGCATAAGATAATTCATTTTCTCTTTTGGTTATTTTTGTTCTATAATCATTAGTTTTTTTGATACGATCCTTAATCATTCTTTTTTGTTCACCATAACCTGATGAACCAAAAGAAATTCTATCTTTTAAGGATGAGATAATTGTAGTAGACATTATAATGTCTGAAACAACCTTTGGATCAACTTTGGTTCCTTGTACAGATCTTTTAATTTCATCAGTTGTTAATTTATTCAAAGATTTTTTGGAAATATACGCTTGTTGAACTAAAGATCCTGCAATTTTATGGGTAATTCGAAAAGGAATTTCTTTTAACACTAGTTTTTCTGCAATGTCAAGGGCAATTAGATAACTTGAATCCGTTGCTTTTTTCATTTGTTTTTCATTTACACGTAAAGTCAAGAGTATTGATTTTAAAATCAATAATGCACTAATGGATATTTTTGATGTGGACCAAATAGAGGATTTTATTTGTTGTAGGTCCCTTCCATAACCGGTAGATAATCCCTTGATAGTAGAAAGAATTGCAGTAAGATTTCCAATTATCTCTGCAGTTTTTCCTCTAGTTAGCTCTAAAATATCGGGATTCTTTTTTTGAGGCATTATACTTGATGGAGATGTAAATTCATCAGCTAATTCAATAAAAGAAAATTCAGAAGTTGACCAAAGAACAAAATCCTCAGAGATTTTACTAAGATTAGTCATCAAAATGGCAACGGTTGCAACAAATTCTGCAACAAAATCACGAGTACTTGTTGCATCAATAGAATTTTCTACAATTCCGTCAAATCCCAGCATTTCTGCTGTACTATGCCTATCAATTGGAATACTGGTTCCGCCTACCGGCCCTGCACCTAAAGGACTTTGATTAACACGTCCATATGCATCATAAAGGCGCTCAAAGTCTCGAAATAAGACATCTGCATGAGCCAAAAGATAATGAGAAAATACTCCAGCTTGTGCTTGTTGTAAATGAGTGTATAAAGGCATTATTGTTTTTTGATGATTTTTTGCAAGAGAAACCAGAACTTCAATTGTATCAAGTAAACAAGTACATAGTATGTTAATGTCGTTTCTAATTTTCATGCGAATATCCAATGCAACTTGATCATTTCGAGATCTTGCAGTATGCATTTTCCCACCACTTGCAATACCAGCTTTTTTGATAACAAGTGATTCAATTAATTCATGAATATCTTCTGCCTCTGAGAATGAATCAAACTTTTCTTTTTTTAGAATTTCTAAGGCATTGAGTATTTTTTTTGCATCATTTTTGGAAATTATTTTGTTTTCTTGTAACATCAAAACATGTGCTTGACTACCAAGGATATCAAATTGAATGATTTCAGAGTCATCATCTATCGAGGAGACATAATCTAAGGTAATATTGCTCAGGTCAGTGCCAAGACGTGAACGATACATCAACTATGGTTCTAGAATGGTTATATATAGCATCGACGCTTTTGCCGACATGAGTCAAGATATCAAACAACTTCGAGTAAAAATCTTCGATGAACTATCAAAGATTGTAGATCCTGAAATAAACACCACCATTACAGAATTAGAATTGATTGATGAGGTAGATATCAATGATAGTAATGTAAAAGTTGATTTGCATTTAACAAGTCCATTTTGTCCTGCAGTGTTTGGATTTAAAATCTGCCAGGACATCCATGATAATCTCCTGACCGTAGATGGGATTGATGATGTAAAAGTTAATGTCTCTAATCACTTTATGGCAGAGCAAATTAACAATCAGGTAAACAACAGTCCTAATCCAAAAAAATCAGGTTAACTTCTAAAACCTAAAAGATAGCCACGAAGAAATTGGATTCCCATTGCAGGATCTACTCCTTTAGGACACACTTGGCTGCAAGAGCCGGCAAAATGGCATCGCCATATTCCATGAGACTCGTCGATGATTTTTAATCTAGAATCTTTTCCTTTATCTCTACTATCAGCTACGTATCGATAGGCTTGAGCTAATGCCTGGGGTCCAACAAAAGAAGAATCTGTGGCCATAGTTGGACATGCAGAATTGCATAATCCACATTTAATACAATTTGAAAATTGAATGTATTGTTCTACTTCTTCTGGAGTCTGTAAAAATTCTTTTTCATTTGAGCTAATTTCAGAATCATCATTTATCAAATACGGTTTTATTTTGTGATGGCTTTCAAAGAGACGCTCAAATCGTACCGCCAAATCACGAATTATTGGAAAGTTATTCATCGGCTCTACTGTTACAACGTCAGATTCTAATTCGCTAATTTTTGTAAAACAAGCAAGTCTTGGTTTGCCATTAATTATCATTCCACAAGATCCACATGTTGCTTGCCTACATGAATAACGAACTGCTACGGAATGATCAAAATGTTTCTTTACCTCAAGAATTGCCTCAAGAACAGTAGTCCATCTCTGGTATGGGATATTGAATTCCATAAATTTTCTTTCGCTATCCTTCTCAGGATTAAATCGAGCTATTCGAAGTGTTGCAGTCTTTGGTGAAGAAAGGGATGTTGTTGGTTTTTCTTCTGCAATACTAGGTACTTGGGTCATCTATAGCATCCCCATATTGACCATTATTATTGTTCTCGAACCATAGGCAATTAATCCCATCATTGCTGCTACACAACCATATGATACTGCCTTTTCATACCTTGGTCCTTGCTTTAATTCTAGTAAAATAACTCGTAATCCATTAAATCCATGTATTGACAAAAGGATCAAAATTATCTCCAACATTCCAGCATATGGTAAAAATTGATAGTTTGCAATTACATTAGTATACTCCAGGGACTCAGCAAAGCTCTGGGTTAGGCGCATTAGTATATGTACTGCAACAAGTGCCACTGCTCCTAGTGCAGTCCCATAGTGAATTTTCATTATAGTACTTTCTCTCATTTTATTCACCATACATTACTGCTAAACCGTACATCATTGCAATGGCAGCAAGAACTATTGCCGAATAGATTCCTATCTTGTGCTTCATATTCTGAGATGCTGGGTCATAAGGATAGTCAGGACGTGATGGTTTTCCAACCCCAACCCCACCATGTCCAAGCATCACTCGAATACCATTTACAGTGTGAAATACACACATTGCAATTACAATTGCTAAAAGTGCATGGCCCTCGTTGGTTTGAGTTAGATCTAAAAATTCATTCCATCCAACTTGGCCTTTTAAAATTGAGCTTGTTTCATAAATGTGTCCAATAAAATATGCAAGTAAACCTAAACCACTTAGCCTCATTAACAAGTATGCAACGCGCTCTATTCCATATCGGCGAGGATTTATCATTCCTCCAATTCCTTCTTTGTTTTCGTCTTGTGGTTTCATCTAGTACTTCCTCTCTACTGGTTGATAATTTGTAATTGTTACGGGATGTGTCTTCATGATTGGCTCCTTTGGATCATAATATGCAAGTGTATGATGTAAAAAGTTGGCATCATCACGTTTAGGATAGTCAGTTCTGGAGTGTGCCCCCCTTGACTCTTTTCTATTGATGGCTCCAATAAGAACAATCTCAGCAGTCCTAAACATAGAATCAAGTTCCATTACATTTATGAAATTAGTATTGTACTCTTTTGCACTATCATCAACATGTTTCCATGTCTGTTCTTTTAGCTGACGTATCTTCTTTAATCCTTCAATCAGATTTTTTTCATTTTTGTATACGTATGCCTTTTCATTCATAGTATCTGTTAATTCCTGTTTAATATCATATGGATTTACATCCCCATTTCCTCTAAATATTCCATCATAGATTCTCTTCTCTTCTAAGGTTACTAAGTGATGAGGCCAAGGATTTGAGTTTGTGCTTTTTTCAATATAATCAACTGCAAGACTTCCTGTAATTTTTCCCCACACAATACATTCAGAGGTCGAATTTGCACCTAATCTATTTGAGCCATGGACACTGTTGCATGCAGCCTCACCTGCAGCCCAAACTCCCTGTAATTCCGTTGCTCCATCAATATTAGTATGAATTCCCCCCATCATGTAATGGCAAACTGGTCTGATATCAAGAATTTCATCAGCAGGATCTACGCCGGAGAACTTGATAGAGATTTCTCTAATTCCTCCTAATTTTTCTTTAATTTTTTCATCACCTAAATGTCTCAAATCAAGTTTCATGCAATCTACACCGGTTTCATGTTTGAATCCATTGCCTTCATTGATTTCAGTCATTATAGCTCTTGATACAATATCACGTGGAGCTAATTCCATTTTTGCTGCTGCATATTTTTTCATAAAACGCTCTCCCTTGTTGTTAAGTAAATATCCCCCTTCACCTCTTGCACCCTCTGTGATCAAAATACCAGAGGGGAGTATTCCTGTAGGATGAAACTGGACAAATTCCATATCTTTTAGAGCCATCCCTGCTCGATAGGCCATATCCAAGCCATCAGGGGTTGAAGATAATGCATATGTTGAAAAGCTGTAAATTCTTCCTGCTCCTCCTGTTGCAATAATTAGAGCTTTTGCTTTTATCTGGTAAAAGTTTCCTGAAGAAATTTCAATTGCCGTAAGACCCATGAATTTGTTTCCATCATGAATAATAGATGTTGCAAACCATTCATTGAGATATTCAATATTTTCAAATTTTTGACAAGTATCGTACAAGGTTTGCATCTCAAAGAAACCGACTTTGTCAGATGCATAAGTAGCCCGTGGAAAACTATAACCACCGAAATTTCTTTGATCAATTCTGCCATCATCTCTTCTTGACCATGGCATTCCCCAATGGTCTAATTGACGAATTTCTTGTGGCATTTCTTCACAAAGTCGTTTAGCAACATCTTGGTCGGCAAGAAAATCACTTCCCTTTACAGTGTCATAAATATGAGATTCAATGGTATCGCCTTCATCTTCAAACAAAACCGCTGCAGTTCCTCCTTCAGCTGAGACTGAATGAGAACGCATTACTTGAACCTTTGAGACAATTCCGATTTTGATTTTTGAGTTCTTCTTTGCAGCTTCAATTGCAGCCCTCAGGCCTGCCAATCCAGAACCACAAATAATCAAATCAAATTCTATGGATCCTACCATTTAGAGTGGGTTCTTTGGAGGTAAGTTAAATATGTAATAATTTGAATCAAGCAAATTGTTAATATATATCGCTAGTGATATCACTAGTGATGGTCCAAGATTGGTTCCAAAGAGTAGGAAGTTCGGTACCTAGAGGATTCTCAAGGTACTTTATTCTTGAGTTATTAAAGAAAAAAAATCGCACTGGAAAAGAGATAATCGATTATGCCATTGAGCAAAGCAATGGGATTTGGAAACCATCACCTGGTTTGATCTATCCACTGTTAGGAAGATTACTTGATGAAGAATTAATTGAAGAAGCTAAAGATGGAAGATATCAATTAACAAAAAAAGGCTTGGAGACTGCAGCAGATGTTGATAAAATAAACGATATTGTAAAAAAACAGCTAGATGTTCTTTTTCGATTGGGAAATGTAGGAAGATTTGTCGTAATGGATTTACTTGAAAAAATATTTAGTATGGGTTCGATTCTTAGTTCCAACATTACACAAATGACTGATGAGGAGACCGTAAAGTACAAAACATTTTTAGAAAGCGAACTTAAAAAAATAAACAAGACCAAAAAAAAAGTAAAGCAAATTAAAATAGAATAATTAAATTTAATATTTTTTTCTTTCTTAAAACCACATAGATTGAATTAATTTTAGAATAGGCTTTTAAATCTAATATCACAAAATCCTTCTTAAATAGATGCTTCAAAGTTTCTATTTCATAATAAACAAACAACAAATCTTCTACTTTATTCCATCTCCAAAAAAATGAAATAAAATTCCACAAGGGTTTAGAATTTCTTTTTGTTTTTGTATAGATGTTCTTGAATCATTGGTTATTAAATGATGTAAAACTTTGTTGGAATAAATTGCATCAAATTTTTTTTCAATCTTCAATCACCGTATTTAAAAATAATAAATCTGTAATTTGATATTTTTGTGCATGTTTTTCTGAAAAGTCTTTGAATTATCATATCATGCAACTGAATATACTTTTTGAGTATGTCCATTTCCTTTTCTGGTCCCATTTCTAATTCAAGTACAGAAGAATTATCTGGTAAAAAATTTCTCAGTTTTTTAATCAATTCTTCGCCATCCTAATCTGTAGCCATTTTTGTGTACTTGTTTACGCCTTTTTCTGTATCAAAAAAACCCTATGCGTAATACTATGTAGTCTCATTATTTTTTTTCATTAACCCTAATCCATTATTGGTCTAGTTAATACGAAAAATCTCTTCCAAAGAAGGGAAAGGTCTTTTTTACTAATTACGACACCTCTCAACAATTCAAAGAAAAACTAACGTAAAATACCTGCTAAATTACAAAATAAAGGTCTAATTCATAAATAATCCTGCCTCAAATTTACCTTATGATAAACCTCAAAACTATGTTAAAATCAGGAAAGCCAATTGTAATTCCAGGAGTTTATGATGCCATTGGAGCAAAAATTGCAGAAAAAGTTGGTTTTGATGTAATGTTTCAAACTGGTTATGGAACATCAGCTACATTGTTTGGAATGCCAGATTACGGATTTATTGGAGCAACAGAAACTGTAGATAATGCAAGAAGAATATGTCGAGCAGTGTCAGTTCCGGTGATTGTAGATTCAGATACAGGATATGGAAACGCTCTAAGTGTTTGGAAATTAGTGCAAGAGTTAGAATCATCTGGAGCATCTGGGATTTTTCTTGAGGATCAGAGATGGCCTAAAAGATGTGGTCATATGCAAGGAAAAGAGGTTATCTTACAAGAAGAATATACAGAAAAACTTGGTGCAGCAATTGATGCAAGACAAAGCAAAGATTTCATAATTGTAGCTAGGACTGATGCACGAGCTACTGAAGGATTAAATAATGCAATCGAGAGAGGATTACAAAATAAAAAAACAGGTGCAGATGCTGTTTTTATTGAGGCACCTAGATCAATTGATGAAATGAAGCAAATTGGAAAATCAATTAAAGGGCCATTGGTTGCAAACATGATTGAAGGTGGTGCAACTCCTCTTAATTCTGCAGAGGCATTACATAAGATGGGATTTAACATAATTTTGTATCCTCTATCAGTATTGTTTGCAAATACTTTTGCAACCATGAATATTCTAAAGGAGTTAAAAAGAACAGGAACTACGGCTAAATTTAAACAAAAAGTTGTAAATTTTGATCAATTCAACGATTTAGTTGAATTGCCAAAGTTTAGAAAACTTGAGAAAAAGTATGAGTTTACAAAAAGAGAATAAAAATAAAAATTACAAGTAAGAAGAATCTATGTCCTCTTTACTTCAATTTCTATGGTTGAAACATTTCTGGTTTTACCATCTTGCGATTCTAATGATTCAGAACCGATTTTAATTTCACCGATAGCATATCCTGCGGTTTCTGTTTTGCGAGCAATGATTTGAGCTACATCTACGGCACGTCCAATGCTCATACCTCTAGCTTTGATGTTTATGGAAGGTAAATTAGCCAATTGAATTAAGGCAGATGTAACATATGCCATCAATGGTTTTTTACCAATGAATATTGTGTCTCTTGTTTCGGTTGACATGAGGATTTGGGTATTTATGGATAATTTAAAGCTAGAAGCAATTTTTTGGTATGGAAAATTAAATTTCATCAAAATGCAATTGTTAATAGTATGAAAATACTATTTGAAGAGCAATATGGGAGAAAGAATGGAAATATTAGAATCTGGGACAAGTGAAGAAAAAATCAAAATATTAGAAACTTTTGACTGCACCAATGATCCTAAAATTGTAAAAAAAATAATAAATTGTTTAGATGATCCAGATATCAAAGTTAGAGGAGAAGCGTTTAGTTCTTTGGTGTTAAATAAAAATACAATTTCAAATTTCTTAATTGACGGCCTTAAAGATTCAAGGAAAAACATTAGAGGGTTTGGAGCATTAGTTTTAGCAAATAGAAATGATACTTTTTCAATTCCACAAATTATTGATCTTCTAAAGGATGAACGTTCTATGGTAAGATCTTGTGCATTGGGAGCATTAGGCCATCTTCGAGCAAAAGAGGCAAAAAATATCATCCGAAACTATATTTTAGATTCTAATATTGAAGTACGAAAAAGTGCTTTGCAAGCTTTGATAAATCTTGATGAAAAAATTTCAGATGACGAAATTTTTGAAATTTCCAAAGAAAAAGATGATGAATTAGACCAATTGATTGTAAAAATTAAAAAAAGTGGACCGGAAGGGATTTGAACCCTCGATCCGATGCATGCCATGCACCTATCCTACCGGACTAGACGACCGGCCCAATTGTCAGTGTTCTGACCAAATTTCATTTTTCAAATTGGTTATTAACGTTTAGCGGTTTATGAAATTTTTTAATTAGAATTAACACAAGATATTTAACCGCTTATTTCCTTGATTGGTCGGTATGGTAGTAGATAATGAGGCAACCATTACATATATTCAATTATTAAAAGAGGATTTACTGATTATGAGATTGGTTCCAGATGAGGGGCCAGTTCCAGAATACAAAGCAGGGCAATTTATCACCTTAGGATTACCAAATCCTGCTGAAGATGGAAAAATTGTTAGAAGAGCATATTCTATTGCATCTCATCCAGAAAATAGAGAATACATTGAGCTTGTAATTAGATGGGTTAGAAAACCATTGCCTGGCAGATTAACTACACAATTATTCAATGCAAAGGAGGGTGATAAGATAAAATGGTTAAAACCAACTGGTTTGGCACTTTTGATAAACGATGTTCTTCCAAATGGAGAACCAGACAAAAGACGTGTTGTATGTATTGGGGGTGGAACAGGTTTAGCACCATTTGTAAGTTTTGCGCAGCATTTTCATGCAGTTGGAGACAAGAGAGAAATTGTTGTTCTTCATGGAGCAAGTTATGTAGATGAGTTAAGTTACAAAGATTTGCTAACTGATTTAGAAAATGAAAGTATTAGAAGAGGAAAAGATGAATGGAACTTTAGATATAGAGCAGCAATTAGTAGACCACAAGAGTGGTTTAATAGATCTTGGTCTGGTCAGGTAGGAAGAGTTGAGACTTTTCTTAGACCAAGAGAAAGTGGAATTTCACCTTTAGAAGAATTAGTTGGCGAAAAAATCACAAAAGAAAATACAATCTTTTATTGTTGTGGATGGCAAGGAACAATCGATGGAGTGATGGACTTTTTAACACCAAGAGGATTTGTTACCTATCATAACAAGCGTGAAGATGGAAGTTTTGAAGTCAAAGACGAATCATACGGATAGTTAATTTTATTTTTTCAAGTTTGGATCAAGAGCAAATAAAACATACGGAAATATTTTTCTCTAAAAACAAGAGAACTCAATCATTGAAATATGACCCCATTTAAGCCATTGATGGTTGACGACGATTCTATATCTGGCCCATCTAAATCCTCTGACCAATGCCCATATTGAGATTATTAATCAACTAAAAGAGGATGGAGAAATTGTAAAAATAATGCCGGTGATTTTCAAGCTTGGAGAAAAAGAGGTGACCAGTAAAAGTTTTCCATTTAATTTTGAGATTAGGAAAAAAATGATAAAATCAGTTTTTGGTGATTCGGTTTTAATTACAGATGATTATACTTTTGAGGCACCTTTCAAGAAGTATTTGCCTCCACTTTTGTCTCTAAAATCTTGGAAATTACGAAAAAAAATTCTCACAGGAGTAAAGGGAAATTATTATTCTTACACTGGAGATAAGGCCGAAGGTTACATGCTAAAATTGTACAGGTTAAAACCCAAAATTGGTGAAAGAAAGTCACTTTCTGCAGCATCTGTTAAAGAAAAAATGTATGATACAGTATTAGGTCGCAAATCAGATTGGAGGACTGATGTTCCTGAAAGTGTTGGAAAGATTATTGAGGAGAATTGGCAAGAAATTGAAAAATATGCAAAGTTAGAGGATAAGACTAGACGAGTATTAGGAATGAAGTTTCCAATAGAAGGTTGGTCCGAATAGATTAAGTACTAAAGACATTGAGATTTTTTTGTGAGTATTCCCCTTTCAAAATATGTTTGGTTTGATGGAAGATTTGTTACGTTAGATAAAGCAAAGGTTCCAATTACAACACACGCTATACATTATGGTACATCTGTTTTTGAGGGAATTAGAGCATATTGGAACGGAAAAAATCTATTTGTCTTTAGATTAGATGAGCATGTAAAACGATTTAGGAAATCAGGTCAATTTTATAATATTTCACTTAATTTTTCTGATAGTAAAATCAAAGATGCGATAATAGGAATATGTAAAAAAAATAAAATAAAAAAATCCTGTTACATACGACCTTTTTATTTTGTTGGAGATTATGGAATAAATCTTCACGTTACTGAGAAAGCCCCTACCAATGTTGCAATTTTTTCATTTCCTTTTGGTGATTTATTTAATAAAAATGGTATTACTGCAGGAGTTTCATCTTGGAGAAAATTCTCAGACATGTCAACTCCTCCTCAGGCAAAAATGGGAGGAAATTATCTAAATTCAATTATTGCTACACAAGAAGCAAAAAGAAATGGATATGATGAGGCAATCTTGCTTGATCATAATGGAAATGTAAGTGAAGCACCAGGTGAGAATATCTTCATCGTAAGGGATGGTCAAATGATAACTCCTCCCTTATCTTCCTCAGCTCTAGAAGGGATTACGCGTGATGCAATAGTCAAGATTGGGAATGATTTGGATATGGAGGTTTTAGAGCGAGACATTACAAGAGGTGAGCTAAATCTTGCAGATGAGATTTTTCTTACAGGTACTGCAGCTGAGGTTACACCAATAATTTCTTTAGATGGTAAAAAAATTAGCAATGGCAGGCCTGGGAACTTTACTAAAAAGATGATAGAAGAGTTTACAGATATTGTAATGGGCAAAAATGATGAATATTTGCATTGGTTGACTCCGGTGTATTAAATGAAAATTGTTCAAGTAGGAACTGGAGGATGGGGGAAAAACCATATAAGAATTCTATCTCAACTTGGAGTTCTTGTTGCAATTTGCGATGCTAATGCTCAAAGGAGTAAAGAATACGGTGAAAAATATTCGGTAAATCATTACGATTCACTAGATGATTTGATTAAATCAGAAAAATTTGATGCAGCTTTTGTGGTGACGCCAACTTCAACTCACACTATGATTGCAACAAAACTAATTGAGGCAAAAAAACATGTCTTCGTTGAAAAACCAATGACTTATGATTCATTAGATGGTGAGAAACTAAAAGAATTAGCCCAAAAAAATAAAGTTATGCTTACCTGTGGTTATATTGAGCGCTTTAATCCAGCCGTAAATATCGTAAAAAATTATGTTAAAAAAAAAAAATATGGCGAACTTGTAATGTTAGAATTTCATCGTGAAAATAAAATGCCTCTGCAAATTAAAGATGTAGGAATAATTTATGACACCTCAGTCCATGATATTGATACAGCTAATTGGTTATTTGATGAAATGCCCTATGTTGTATTTGCAAGATCTGGAAAAATTTATCATGAACACGAAGATTTTGCAAGCATTATGTTAGGTTATAAAAATAATAAGACTGCAATTATTTCTTCGAATTGGATTACACCAAAAAAAATTCGAACCTTTAGTGCAGTATGTACTGATGCAGTAATTGTATCTGATTTTATATCACAAGAAATTAAAGTAGAAAGAAAAGACGAAACAGAAATTCCAAGAAATGATAAAAAAGAGCCCTTACTACTTGAAATTCAAAATTTCATTGGAGCAATAGAAGGAAAAAATGATTTGCTTGTAAACGCACAGCAGGCAGTAAACGTTACAAAAATTGCAGAGGCAGCACTTTTATCTAGTCAAAAAGGGGTTCCAATCTATCTGGATTTAAAATGAACAAAACAATGATGGATATTTTGGCCTGTCCTATTGATAAAAATTATCCACTAGAGTTGCACGAAATTAAAGAAAAAGATAACGTGGTATCTGAGGGTGCATTATTTTGCTCAAAATGTTCAAGATTCTATCCTATTATTGAGGAAATCCCAATAATGCTTCCTGATGAACTTAGAGACAAGAAATTAGAAATGGAATTTCTTAAAAATAACAAAGATAAGTTACCTGAAAAAATTTCAAAGTCAGGACTTCCATGGCATCTGTAAACTAGTCCATGAAAGATTTGAGCAAAAACTGATTAATTATTTATCCTTAGGTATTAATCAAAATTTTAGATAAAAATTATTGTAAAATGCTTCATATTTTAGAAAAAAGTAAAAAATTTGATAATGAATTTTTTGATAAAGAATCAAAAATAAGAATAGGAAAAAATACGAAGTTAGAACCTGGTGTTGTAATTTATGATGATTGTGAAATTGGAGAAAATTGCATAATTGGCACATCAGCAGTTTTAAAGTCAAATACAAAGATTGGAGATCACACAATTTTCGGTACACTGTCAACTACCGAAGGTAACGTGGAAATTGGTTCATGGACTACAATTCATTCACAATGTCATGTCACTGAAGGAATGAAAATAGGAAACAATGTCTTTATTGCACCATTTTTTTACACTGCAAATACTCCAAAAATTAGTGCAGGTAAATTTGGTTATCCAAATACCACTAATGATCCAAGATTCCCACCATCCGTAGCAGATGGGGTAAGAATTGGTGAAAATGTAGGATTAGCACCTGGAGTACAAATTGGAAAAGACTCCTTAATAGACATGTGTTGCTTAATTACTAAGAACATTCCACCCAATTCCTATGTTAGGGCAGACAAGTCAATAGTTGGAAGAATAATAAAATAATTTTCTAGAAATTAAATTGTTTTTTAAAAATCAATTTATTCATTTTTGAGAGAATAATAATCCACAATAAAACTAGGATAATTGCAACTGTAGCTTTTAATCCAGATGTTAGAATGTAATTAAAATCCCCATAACCTGAAATCGCAATAGGTCCTAAAATAATCACAACAATGCCACCTCCTAGAATTATCAATATCCACATTACAAATAAAAATCCAAAAATACTCCCATTCTTCAAATTTTAATCACCATTATTATAGTGGAAATTATAGCCAAAAATCCCGAAAACAAAGCCAATTTGAAGATAACATTTCCAACCTGCTTTTCGCTTAATGGCTCTGAGGCTACAATTAATCGTACCAAGGTAATTGGTGCTTTTTTGTCCTTTGTAGCTTTTAATTTGAAATCATCTGTATGCTCTACTGGCTTTGATTTTACTTCGCGATGTTCAACTATGCGTTTTACACTTGATAAAAATAGGAATGAATTGATTATTGCAGGTAACAAAGCAATGGCTGCAATAATTTCTATCTGGCCTATGATTGCAATGGTTCCATACATTGCACCAAGTGTCAGGGCACCTGAATCTCCAGGAAATATTTTGCTTGGATTCTTATGGTATTTGTAAAATGCCAAGGAAACCAAAGCTAGTGGTAGACTGATAATTGCCATCTCGTAGTTTTGTAAAATAACTAATGCTATGCTAAGTGTAAAACTGGAAATTACCATAAATCCACTTGCAACTCCATTTAGAACATCAATTGAATTGATAGTGTTTCCTGTAATTGGAATCATTAAGATGATTATTCCTAGATATAAAATTGGAATTTGTACCTCTCCAAATAATGGAAAGGCAAGATCGGAGTCATATGTACCCAAGAAAATTATTGGCAATGCTGCAATAACCAGTCCTAAGGGTTTGAACCATCCACCCATAACTTTTCTATCATCTATATACCCAATTACAAATGCAATAGAACTTGTAATTATTACTGCCAAAATTTCGTTCATTTGTAAAAATGCATAAAGTAAAATTTCAGATGAAATAATTCCTGCAATAATTGAGATGCCACCTGGTCTTGCAATCATTGGAAGTTCTTTTTTGTTCATATCAGTGACTGTATAATTTCGTTTTTGTAAAAATTTTATCAAAGGAGGTGTAGAAAAATAAACTGTAAAAAAAGCAACAATACAAGTTACAACTGCTGGGATTATTAATTCAGTCAATATCTAACCTTTTTTAATTCTGACTTTATGTTATCTGCAAGGGTTAAACCAATTTTATCAATTTCGGCTAATTTGTTTACAGGAATTTTTGCCAAATCATCGAGTGTCCTTATCTTGTGTTTGAATAGCGCCCTTGCCCTTACCCTGCCGATTCCTTTGACCTTGACTAGTTCCAAGAGTTCCTCTCGGATTCCGTATACAATTCTCCTTCTTAGATTTTCAAGTTCTTCAAGCAAATCTGCTCTTTCTACATGTTTTGCAATCTCCCTGAGGCAATAAATTAACCAATTGGCATTCTCTACCATCCTGTGCATATCACCTGATTCTATGCCAAGACCATCAGAGAGGGCAGTTTCTGATGATTCAGTAATCCAGGACTGTAACGCAAGAAGACTCCTTGAGCAATCATACTCTGAAATTGGTTCTAAAAGTTCAGAGGTGTGATTTTCTATCATTAAACTGGCAGCTTCATAGTCTTTGTTTCTCATTGAGAATTTTGGGAAAAATTCTTCAGATGACGTAATTATATGTAAAAATCCAAACGTGTGTTTTTTTTTCTTTGAGACATTTTCTATTGCGTCACGAAAAAGAGTTGCAGTTAAGGGATCAATATACAGCATTGATGTTTTTTTTCCAAATTCAGTAGCTGCATGTCGTTCGCCTTTTTTAATTATCAAATATTCACTTGAGAGAAATCGCAATGCAAGATCGATTGCAAATTTTATTGTTGATTTTCTTGATTGTAAACCACCTAGTGTTTGTAAAAAGAAATCTAAGATTTCTCCTTTTTTTATTCCAGGATTTGTTACAATAACAGTTAGAATATGTATTCTTAAGGACTTGTCCTCTGTTATTTTTGATTCTATTGGTTCTGGTTCTCCCTTTATGTAATGCTCAATTATCTCATCACCATTTCCTTTTCCAACAATTATAGATTCACCATACTTGTCAAACTGTGGTCTTCCTGCTCGTCCGCAAAGTTGCTTGTATTCTAAAATACTAATTGGCCTGTTTGCACCCACTTGTGCATTATACCTGGATACACTTGAAATTACTACACGTCTTGCTGGGAGATTAACTCCTGCAGCTAATGTTGGTGTGGATGATAATAGCTTGATTGTTCCCTTACGAAATTCAGTCTCTATTATTTCTCTGCAAGACTGATTTAATCCTGCATGATGAAAGCCAACTCCTTTTTTTACTAGAATTGCAAGTGTTCGTACCAGATCAGTATTCTCATTTGTGCCTAGGATTTTTTTTGAGATTTTGGCAAGCTCTTCGAGTTCTTTTTTTTCCAATAGATTCTCAACTCCATCCATAGCTTTTGTTGCCAAAGATTTGGAGCGAGCCCTTGTTTCTGCAAAAATTAATGATTGACCTCCCTGTTTTACGCATTGAATTCCAAGATCAATTGGAGTTCCACGAATGGTATTATCAACATCAAAGGTAGTCCCATCTGCCATTGTTACCATCCCTCCATCGCAGACTCCCTCAGATAATGGAACAGGTCTCCAGGTGCTCTCAACTAAAGTACATCCAAGCCATTTTGCAAGCTCATCTGAATTTGTAATTGTGGCACTAAGACCTAGAATTTGAGGCTTTGATTCTAGTCTTTTTAGCTGAGTCAAGACCATCTCAAGTGTTGGGCCTCGTGTATCATCTCCTATCAAATGGATCTCATCAGAAATTACAAGACCAATCTCATCAATCCACTCTACTCCTCTTCTGATAATAGAATCCATTTTTTCATTAGTCAAAATTAAAACATTATTTTTCTCTAATTTTTTTTCTACATTATCAAAGTCTCCAGTGGAGATGCCAACTTTGATCTTGTTTCCAATGGCAAGTTTTTCTAATTTTTTAAACTCTACAAATTTTTCAGCAGCTAATGCCCGAAGTGGACTGAGATAAATTACCTTTCCTTTGTTTTTTGATAAATAACTAATAATTGCCAAAGTTGCAATCAGTGTCTTACCACTTGCAGTAGGAGCTGATACTAGAACACTTTTGCCATTGAGCAGTCCTGCCTTTACACTATCACTTTGAGGTGGATAAAGTTTGGTCAATCCTTCTGATTTTAAAAACTCAATTGAAGACTTGGGAAGATCAAGTTTCTCTAATTTCATACTCGGTTATAATGACCGGGACTGGATTCATAAATAGATGCTTCGCGAAGCATTCTTCTAATATAGGTTCTAGCTTCTTCTTCAGTAAACTTTTCAGTTTTTTCTAATTCTTTGACAAATGTTTTCTCATCAACTGCAGCTTTGTGATCACCTTCTAGGGCTTTTAAAACATCCATAAATAGCTGCATTTTTGAGACCTCACTTCTTGGTCTTCCTTGAAGTACTCCCAAGTCGACTTTACCTGTATTAACATCAACGCCTGCATCTTGAAGCATTGATTCTATTAGGAATATTGCACGTTCTGCATCTTCTTCTTCTACCTTATCTTTCATGAGTAGTCTTGCGCGAGCAGTTGAGAGTCTAATTATTCCCTCTAATTGTCTTGGAGTAACTGTAATCATCTCTTCAGATTCTACATTTCTCATCTTCAAATAGTATTCAAGAATCTTCTCTTCTGCCTCTTTGGTTAAATTAGGCACTCCTCTTTTTGCAAATGCAAGGTATTTTGTTAGCAAATCAACATCAATTACAGACCGTTTATCTGTTCCTTGTGGAGTGTGTAACTCTATAATGTGTCGTGCAATCTTTTCATCTTTTTCTCTAGTTGGAATATCGCGTACCACAAATATCAAGTCAAATCTTGTAAGTAATGGAATTGGCAAGTTTACATTTTCTGTAATATTTTTGAACGGATCATATTTTCCATACATTGGGTTTGCTGCAGCTAAAATCGAAGTTCTTGCATTTAGTGTTGCAACAATCCCACCTTTTGCAATGCTTGCAGATTGTTGTTCCATAACTTCGTGTAGTGCACTTCTATCTTCTGGTTTCATTTTATCAAATTCATCAATACATACTAGTCCTTGGTCACCTAGCACTACTGCTCCTGCCTCTAGCATCATAATTCCTGTTTTGTCTTTGACTACAGCTGCTGTAAGCCCTGCAGCAGTAGAACCTCTACCAGAAGTGTAAAGCCCTCTTGGTGCAATTCTTGCACAAAATTTTAGCATTTCACTTTTTGCAGTACCAGGGTCACCTACAAGAAATACGTTAATGTCACCTCTAATTTTACTTCCATCGCCCAGCAACCGTTGGTTAGAGCCTACAATCAAAAGTAAGATTGCTTCTTTGATTAGCGACTGTCCTTGAATGTGTGGTGCAAGTGAGTCGATTAATCTCTGATAAATATCAGGGCTTTGAGAAAGTGAACGAATTAATTTCTCATCTTCAGGCAAAATTTCTTCTCTTTGAATTTTTCTTGATGACTTGTTTCCACGGCCTCCCAAAAACTCTATGTTGTTTCCCTCAATTCTTAATCTGTATAGCCCACTGTGTCCACGAGCCACTCCTGCGACTGATTCTTGCTCAATTCTGACTATACCAGTTAGGATAATTCTATCCCCTGGTCTTGCGTTATCTACCAGGTCTTGGCGAATTGTGACGTCAATATAATGAGGAAGTTGGCCTGGAGGGAGGTCTTCTGGAAGTTCTTGTAATCTTAGAATTTGAAAATCAATGAATTTACTGTCTTCTGGTTTTAGCTCAAAGTCTCGATGTTTGCAATTTGGTTTATCACATACAACTGGGGTTTTAACATCCATGCTTTTGAGCTGAATTACTTTGGTTTTGTGTTCATCAGGACAAACAAAAATTAGCTCCTTTGCAAGTGGTTTGACTTCTGATGCACGAACTACCATACCTGAAACACTAGTAATGTGTCCAATGGTTTCTGCATTGATTTGTCTGAGACTTCGTTGAAGAGGATAATTAACTAATCTTACTCGTACTTCGTCTTTGATCTTTTCTGCGTAATCCGGAAATCTTGTTTGTAATGCTTCTTTTATTGCTCTAGAAAATGCATCAAAAATCTTATCTGGATCAAAAGAGAAGATCCTTGCAAGGTCAGGTTCTACTACTAGGTCATTGTAATCAACTAAAATGTATTTTGAATTTTTTGGCATCATTTCATCGATTTGCTCGACATACTTGTAGTTGCCAAACTTGTCTTTGAATCTAATTAAGAATTCTTTTACCTTATCTGATAATGCAGATTCTGTAAATGTGCTAGTTTGAACCTTGCTCATGTAAATTACTCCTTATTTGGTTTTCAAAATTTTTGCTGTTATCATAAATTGTTTTAAAAAATACACTTTCTTCAACTGTAATCTTGTTGTATAAATCAGAACTTAATTTTGTAGAATCTGCAAGTTTTACAAGCTTTCCTCTTCGCATTCTAAATAGTTCAAGCATCATACTCTCAATGTGATTAAAATCATCTCTTTGTAATGTTCTCATGTGTCGTTTTAATTTAATATAAAATTGAGGCTCAAGAGTTGATACTTGGTATTCTCCTACCATCTTTTCTTTTGACAAGGCTTGCTTGAGTTCAGTTATCATATCAGGTGAATCTAATTCTCCAAGTTTATTATCCTCAATAATTTGACCAACCCAACGGGGTATGTTCATAACCTCTCCTGAGGTTCCTTCAACTTTTACCTTAGCTACATTAAACTTTACATCCTGGTTAAGAGTGGCCTTGGCATCCTTTAGGCCATATCCGATCTCATGTAATTTTTCTACATCCTCTATTTCCATTTAGATCACTAATTCCTCATTGGATCCTCATGTAGTGGATCGATCAATTCTATTCACTATTTAGTGAGATCAATTGATCCTATTAATTTCCGTTTATTAGTGGGGCGTAAACTATTGAGAAACATGTTATCAACTGGCATGTGGGTCGAAAAGTATCGTCCCCAAAAGCTCTCAGAAATTGTAAATCAGACTGAAATTATAGGTAGTCTTGAGGAATTGATAAAAAATCCTGCAGATATGCCACATTTGCTGTTTTCAGGTTCTGCGGGAGTTGGCAAGACTACAGCAGCGCTTTGTCTAGCGCGGCAAGTACTTGGAGAAAATGTCAAAGACTACACCTTGGAGCTAAATGCATCAGATGAGAGGGGAATAGGAATGGTACGAGAAAAGGTAAAGAAATTCACAAGATTTGCAGGAATGGCCGATGCGCCCTTTAAACTAATTATTTTGGATGAGGCCGATGAAATGACAAATGATGCTCAAACTGCACTTAGAAGAATAATAGAAGATACTGCCAAATTTTGTAGATTTATCCTAATTGCAAATAACATATCAAAAATAATCGATCCAATTCAGAGTAGATGTGCTACCTTCAAGTTCACATCAGTTCCAGAAGAGGATGTAATTGCACGACTAGCAGAGATTACCAAAAAAGAAAAAGTAAAGGCAGACAAAAAAGGCCTCAAAGAAATTTATGATTATTCCGAAGGAGACTTGAGACATGCAATAAATTTGCTACAAGCAACTGCAAGTTTAGGTGAGGTTTCACAAGAGAATGTAAAGGCCTCAGCTGGACTTGCAAAAACTTCTGATGTTGATTTGGTCCTCAAGATGGCATTGGATGGAAAAATTACAGATGCAAGAGAGAAAATGATAGAGTTGATCAAAGTTTATGGAATGAGTGAATCTGATTTTCTAAAATATCTAAATTCTTCCGTATTCAAATCAAAGCATGAACATTTATCTAAAATCTTAGAGGTAATTGCAAAGTATGATTATAGAATTTTAGTTGGTGCAAATCCTGAGATTCAGCTATCTGCATTATTGGCAGAACTTGGAAATATAGAATAACGCAGAGAGAGGGATTTGAACCCCCGCGTTCTTGCGAACACAGGCTCTCAAGGCCCGCGCCCTACCGGACTAGGCGACCTCTGCAACGTTCGGTAAAATATGGTGATTAAAATTTGTTGATGAAAAATAGAAAAATAAGAAAAAAGAAAATTATTCTTTAATCGTGTGAGTGCGGACCGCCACTGCCTTCCATCTTGACATATGTACCTGCTGCCTTTTCATGGAATTCTGCATTAGCTTGTTCAATTAGAATAGCACCTGTTGGACATGCTTCTTGGCACGCCATGCAAACAGTACAATCATGTTCTCTGATTGGCATTGATTTGTCACTTTTGTCTAATCGTTCGTCTTGCTCAGTTAAACCAGTGCCTTCAAAGGTCGCACCAACAACATCTTTTGCTGGAATATCTTGTTCGGTTCTGTACCACTGAAATGTCTGAACTGGACATACACTCATGCAAGATCCTGCTGCGATGCAAGAATCCCAATCAACTGCAACTGTAGTACCGTGAACACCAAGAGGAACTTGTTCTTCACCTCGTTCTGCATATGCTGCTTTAACTTCATCATCTGAGAAGGCTGCACCATTTTTCCCGGTATTTACAGGCCAAATCCAGTGAAAGTTCTCGCCATCGCTGTGACTCGTCTTTCCAATTGGTTTCTTGTCCGCAAAATAGTCTTCAGATATTACTAAATCTGCCATGAATTAATCATCTTTCAAATATTATTTAAATCTAGATAGAATTAACCTGACCTAATCCTATAAATGGTAATTATTGGTAAAAATTTTTGAATTTAGTTTAAAATCAATTAAAAAATTCTGCTCTATGCTTGTTTATCGTGATATTCTTGATTTGATTGATCGACTTTGATTGCTTGTGGAGGACAAACTGAAACACATGCCATACACCAAATACAATCATGTTCTCTGATTGGATCTGCCTTATCAGTATAGTCTGTTCTTTGATCTTTTTCGGTACTACCAGTGCCTTCAAAAGTTTGTCCGACAACTTCTTTTGCAGGAATATTTTTTTCTGTTCTATACCACTGAAAAACTTGAACTGGACAGGCCTCAATACATGCACCATCTGCAACACAAGAGTCCCAATCTACTGCAACCATTGTTCCTGAAACACCTAATGGTACTAGTTCCTCGCCTTTTGCCGCATATGCTGCTTTTACCTCATCATTACTTGCAGCCTCATCGATCCTTCCTGGACCCCACATTAGGTGAAAGTGCTCACCATCTGAGTGGTTTATCTTCCCGAGTGGTTCCATACCTTCAGGAAAGTTTTCTGGAATTGGCATAATCCCCTCAGTTTTAGATATTATTTAAAGCTAGGCCAAAATTTATACCCACAAATAGAGCCGATCTAATTGTGATATTTGCGATCCCTTACGTTCATATCGATTGAATGTTAATTGGTATAGTTGGATATTTTCAAGTACGATGTATATCGGGGACCAAACATTGGAGTGTATATTACAGTTAATGATGAATTTGTATTATTGCCAATGGGGTTTGCAGAGACTAAAGCTGAAAAACTTGCAAAGTACTTGGAGGTAGAACCACTATATTCTGCAGTTGCAAACACTCGACTTATGGGTGCACTAATTGCGATGAATAATCATGGAGTACTATTACCGTCAACTGCTTATCAAGACGAATATGATTTTTTAAAAAAAGAGACAGGGTTAACAGTTGGGGTATTGGATTCAAAATATACTGCACTGGGTAATGTGATTTGTGCCAATGACAAAGGAGCAATTGTATCCCCATGGTTATCTTCATCTGATGTAGATACTATAAAGCAAATCCTAGATGTCGAGGTAGTTCAAAAAAGAATTTCAGGTCTTAATGTTGTTGGTTCTATGATGGTTGCAAATAATACTGGTGCGGTGATTCATCCAGAAGCAGACGAGGAGGATATGAAAATGTTTGCTAATGTATTGGGAGTTCATGTAGAACATGCAACGATAAACTCTGGTGTTCCATATGTAGAGTCTGGAATTTTGGCAAACAACAAGGCAGTAGTGGTAGGATCAATGACTACAGGACCAGAGATTATGATGTTAACTAGAGCTTTTCTAAATTAAGAATAGAGTGCGGATCATCAGTAAGGGACTCGACAGATATTTGTGATTCAACACCGGTTTGCATATCTCTGAAAACCACATTGCCTTTTTCTAGCTCTTTCGGAGCAACAATTATGCAGAATCTAGAGTCTGCTGCTTGGTCCATCTGTTTTTTTAGAGGCTTTCCTACAAGGTCAATGTTAGTTGGAATGTTTGCAAGACGTAAAAGAGATGCAATGCTTGTTGCTACTTTTTGCATCTCATCATTGATAAACAAAATAGAAACTCTATCTGGTGTTGACTCTGCAATGATATTTTGCTCTTTCATGGTAAGAATAATTCTCTCAACTCCTCCTGCAACACCTGTTGCTCCAATGTCTTCTCTGCCAAATGCTTTAGTCAGTGAATCATATCTTCCACCACCAGCTAAAGCACCTAATGTAGAATTTTTATCAAATACCTCAAATACAGTCCCAGAATAGTAATCAAGTCCTCTCACAATTCCAAAATTAATTCTAACATTTGATACTCCACGGTTCTCAAGTGATTCAAATAATTCCTTTAGAGAATTCCATGATGAGAGAGTGGTTGTGTCCGTTTTTTGCTCTACTTCTTTTATGCTTCCTTTAATTTGAGAAAACTCTAGAATTTGCTCTATCTTTTGAATGTCATATCGATCCTTGAATTCATTTACTATCTCTTGCTTTGATTTTTTCTGAATTTTATCAATTGCACGTAACATATCAGCTACTAGAGTTGGGTCTTTTGAGTCAAATAACTGATTAATGTACGACTCTACTAGATTTCTGTGATTGATATCAATTGTTATGTCTTTGAGTAATAGTGAATCAAATAATCGTGATGTGAATTCAATAATTTCAGCTTCAGATTCTATTCCTGGCTTGCCATAAATCTCAATATCCCACTGGTGAAAATATCTATATCTTCCCTTTTGTGGCTCGTCATATCGGAATACTCCACCAAAACTTGAGATTTTAGCTGGTAGTCTCATTGATTTTTGTGATGCAGCATATCTTGTCAGACCAACTGTAAAATCAAATCGTAGTGCTACTTCACGTTCCCCTTTGTCTTTGAAATAATAAATCTCATCTTTAATTGCAGGACCAGACTTTGTTTCCAAGACTGAGAGGAGTTCTATTGGTGATGGATCCATAAATGAAAAACCATACAGGCCAGATAATTGTTTAAAGTGTGATCGAATATGCTCAATATTTCCATGCTCTTGGGCTTCAAAATCTTTCATTCCACGTGGTAGCTCCAAGATGGTTTTTGGAGTTGTGTTTAGTGATTTAGATATTTCTAAACTTTACCTGATATATTTCGGAACCCTCAACAACTGCAAAAATTAATTTTGTCTCCCAAGAGACACAAAATTTTCAATAAGGCTTCTAGTTTTTAGCAATCATATTCATCAAGTGAATTATCACTATCCTCTAAATCCAGAATGTTGAGATGAGATAGAATTGAATTACGATAAGAGATTTCATTTATCTGCCGATGCTTTTGGCCTTTTCTTAAAGGATGATTTTCAGATTTTGTCATATCTGCAAGCTTTCCGAATCTGTATTTAACATTTAGGATGAATTCCCACTGAAACCTTTCATAACCATTCACTACCAATAGTATATATAATAGTATGCCAAAGATACCCCATGAGCACCCAAACTCAATCAAGCGATGTATACACCTTATACAAGCAAAATGTTCAGAAATACTT
>JAOTVS010000019.1 GCA_029863275.1 Candidatus Nitrosopumilus sp. | reverse complement strand
TTGGGGGCCAAAGACCTGTGATACTGGACCTCCTATAGTTGGACCAATTGCCCAACCTATTCCAAATACTGTCTCGTAGGCTCCAATTATCTTGCCTGAGATGCTTTTTCTTGTTTTGCTTAAAATAATCTCAAGAGTTAATGGGAAAAATATACTAAAACCAAATCCCATGAGCACTAGTGCAACTCCAAAGACAATAATAGAGTCTGATGCTGCAGATAAAGCCAATCCAGCTGAAACTGCAATGGTTGCAGCAATCAGAGTCTGACTTGTCCTTCTGGAGAATCGCCATGCCAATGCAAGGGATCCAACTCTAGATACACCAAATACAAAATACAAAAGCAAAATATCGGTATCAGACATCCCATTATCATTTAGAAAAGCTGGATAAATTGAGAGAATAATTCCAAATGAAGATGTACAAAATATTAACAGAATAATGACTTCGGGAAATTTTTTCATCTCTTTGAGTGTTGAGAATGAAACTCTCTCATGGTGTTCTTTCCTGCCTTTCCTGGAAACTAAGAGTGATGCCACCAATGAGGTTGCCAAAATAAATGCCGTCACTTGAAACAAAATTCTGTATGAAAGGTCAAGATCTTCAAGAAATACTGTTCCTAAAAGTGGACCTATCATAAATCCTAAAACAAAAAACATGGTAAACCATGAAATGTTTCGTACCCTGTTTTTTTCAGTACTCTCCTTTGAAATGATAGATTCACAAGGCGGCCAAAAAAAAGCATGAGCAACACCTGCCATTATTCGAAAGCCCATAATTTCTGGAACAGAATGTGCTATTGAAAGCAGATAGATTGATGCAGAATTAATTGATATGCCAAGAGCTAAAAGGTATCCGTTGTTGAACTTATCAAGAAGAATTCCAACAAAAACAGGTATGAACATGTAGGGTATAAAATTTGCAAGGCCAATAAGACCTAATTCAGAATAAGATGCTCCAATTACATTTTTTGCAAATATTGGCAGGATGGGTCCATGGAGTCCATACGATATTCCAATAATTAGGCCAATAAGATTTACAAGAATTAAAACTCTGTTCATTTGTATGCTGCAACCATTATTGCACCACCCATAAGATCTTTCTCAAACTCTACTCTTGAAAATTTCTCCAATAGTAATTCTTCAAGCTTTTTGTTTTTCGGCCACCTTTTGTAAGTTCCATAGAGGGTTGCAAATTTCAGTCCCAATCGTCCTCCGGCAATCAAAGCAAGAATGGGCAGAATTGCTCTCAGATAAAATGAAACTCCAAACCTGATTAATGACTCATCAGGTTTTCCCAAATCAACAATTACAAATCTCCCATCTTTTTTCAAAACTCTGTGAATCTCAGATATTGCTATTCTTAGATTGATTGCATCCCTTAAGGAATAACCGCACAACACTGCATCAAACTGAGTCTCTTTAAAGGGAATGTGCTCAAATACTCCGTTTGCCATGTCAGGAAATTTTTCAAAATATGTACCAGTGTTTTTCAGCATTGGAACCAACGGGTCATAAAGAGTAATTGAGATATCTCCATTACACTGTTCGTATGCTGTCTTTGACATGTTTCCAAACCCAGACCCAGCATCGAGAATTTTATTTCCAGGAAGAACCCGTCCCCTAATTCCTCGATTTCTGTGCTCTTTGTCCTTACCTAGCGAGATGTACGAATTTACCTTGTCATAAACTGGAATAATTTCTCGAAGTACTTCGATTACTTCTCCCCAATAACTCCCTAACCCCATTTTACTGACCTCAATGAAAAATGATGCACATGAATTTCAAATCTAAATAACTGCAGTCTATTCTGCAGAAAACTTTGATGCATTTTGAGAATAATTTTTTAAATCTGAATCTGAAATTTTTTCAAATACTTTTTGTTTACTTGTAACCATTGCCATCTTTACATTTTCTGTTCCTTCTTTTTGTTCTGCCTTTAGATTGATTGCAGCGATGGCAAGCGACGCTGCATCCTCTAGACTCATATCTGAATTATAATTTTTTTCCAAAAATGCATTTACATCATCAGACCCTGCGCCTATTGCAATTGCTGCATACTGGACAAAGGTTCCACTAGGGTCAGTCACAAAGATTGATTCTCCCTTCTGATCGACTCCTGCAATAATCAACGCAACTCCATTTGGACGAACCCCTGAATATTGTGTAAACTGATGAGACTGGTCTGCCAAATGCTTTGCAACAGTTTCTACTTCAACTGCTTCATCATAGGTCATTTTATTTCCTTGAGAAAACAACCTTGCATTATCGACCTGAACTCTAGCATCTGGTATGTATCCTGCTGCTGCTACACCAATATGAAAATCAACTTGAAATATTTTTTGGGTAACATTGCTTGTTTGAAGGGCCCTTGGTTTTTCCTCAACTGCCATGATGACTCCTTCTTTAGTTCTAATCCCAAGTGCTAAGGTCCCACGCTTGACTGTCTCAATTGCATACTCTACTTGGTAGATTCTACCATCTGGTGAGTACATGGTAGGGGTCATATCGTAACCTCGAGATGCCATCATGATATGTCAAGTCACTGCTAAGTCAATTTAAGGGTAATTATCCAAATTAAACCCTGAATAGATGTGGAAAAGATTTGGAAATAGGGTTTTAAGGGCAAATTCCCATAATTCAATGAGGTAAAATAATTGACTACAGAACAACTATTAGAATTTAAGGAAATTATACGATCAAAATCAGTGTCAGAACAAAGAAAACCCGATAGAGAAACACGCAAGCTTTTGTTCTATTTGTTTACCAGCACTAGGGGAGGTTTTACTAGATTGCGGATAATTATGATGCTTCTTGAAAATCCCCTCAATACCCACCAACTTTCAAAAGATCTAAATCTTGATTACAAAGCCGTTCAGCACCATATGAAGGTCCTTGAAAAAAATAATATGGTATCAAAGATTGGTGAAAAGTACGGGGTAATTTATCATCTCTCAAATTTTTTGGAAATAAACATTAGTGCACTTGATGGTGCCATAGACAAACTAGATCGCAAAATGAACCGTAAGAAGGTCTATCTATAATATCAAAGTGCGATCACTAATTTTTAACCAAAAACATATAATCCAAGCACTGTAAATTAAATCATCTTGGTTAAGAATGACCCATTTGCCAATGCAACAAAGCAAGTTAATGACGCGTGTGATATTTTGGGAATTAAAGATAAAGGGATTCGAGAATATTTGGCAATCCCTAACAAAGTTTTGCGAGTAAAGATTCCAGTTAAAATGGATAATGGAAAAATAAGAATTTTTACAGGTTTTAGAAGTCAGCATAATAACGATAGAGGGCCATACAAAGGAGGAATTCGTTACTTTGATCCAGAAGGTGGAGTAGAGTATATGGAACGCGAAGTTATGGCACTTTCTTCATGGATGACGTGGAAATGTGCAATTGTTGATATTCCTCTTGGAGGAGGAAAAGGTGGTATTTTTGTAAATCCAAAAACGGAAAAAATTAGCGCTGATGAGTTAGACCGTTTAACAAGAGGATTTACCTTTAAAA
Source organism: Candidatus Nitrosopumilus sp. (assembly GCA_029863275.1). Lineage (GTDB taxonomy): Archaea > Thermoproteota > Nitrososphaeria > Nitrososphaerales > Nitrosopumilaceae > Nitrosomaritimum. The sequence continues at coordinate 27,308 of JAOTVS010000019.1, read as the reverse complement.
TTTCAGAAATTATTGGTCCTCAAAAAGATATTCCAGCTCCTGATGTTTACACAACTGGTAAAGAGATGACTCAAATCATGGATACGTGGAGTAAACTTAATGGCAACAATTATTCACCTGGAGTTATTACTGGAAAACCAATCTCTATGGGAGGTTCTCTTGCAAGAAACGTTGCAACTGGATTAGGTGCAGCATACACTGTAAGAGAAGCTGCAAAAACTTTGAAAATAAATCTAAAGACAGCAACAGTTGTTTTACAAGGATTTGGAAATGCATCTACTTTTGCAGGAATCTATCTTGAAAAGATGGGTGCCAAAGTTATCGGGGCTAGTGATTCTAAAGGCTCCATCTCAATTCCAAAAGGAGCAAAAACAGAAGATATTATGGCTTACAAAGAAAAAAATGGTTCAGTTGTTGGATTCCCTGGAAGCAAAAAAATCTCAACTGAGGAATTGCTTACCACTAAATGTGATATATTGGTACCAGGAGCTTTGGAGAATCAGATTGACGCAAAGATTGCCAAAAATCTCAAATGCAAAATTATTGCCGAGGCTGCAAATGGCCCAACACTTCCTGAAGCAGATCCAATAATCTTCCAAAAGAAGATCATGGTCATTCCTGATATTTTGGCCAACTCTGGAGGTGTATGCATCTCTTACTTGGAATGGGTACAGAACAACATGGGATATTATTGGTCATTTGAGGAGGTTGCAGAAAAGATGGAGAAAAACATTACAAAAGGATTTCATGATGCATATGCTTTATCAAAGAAACACAAAATTGACATGAGAAAAGCAACCATGGTATTGGCAGTTGAAAGAGTACTAGACGCCTTTAACGAAAGAGGAATCTGGCCTTAGAAAAACAGACTCGTAACAAACCAACTGTTCTATAAATCTAATTTTCCCTTTTGTAATTGAAGTTAATTTTCTTTTAAATGTCAAATCAATATTTGTTCTTCGTTGTAAGAGTTGAATTGTTTTTCGTGTAAAGTGTTTTCCTTTTTTATCTCCATCAAATAGTAGGATTAAATTTTTATATTTTGCAACAGAGTCTGTAAATTTTATTATTCCACCAAACTTGTGATACTCTAAAACTTTTCCCGAAAAACCAATTTTCTTCAGAGCTGCAGAATCACGTTTGCCTTCTACGATAACTAGGCTTTGTTTCATAGAATTTAGATCAGAGACAAAATTCCTCATTTCGTTGATTTCCTGCTCTGTGACAATCATGATGGTTTTTTCAACTTAACATATTAAGCACTTTTGGTAAAAGTCAACCATGTCTGATGTTTTACTTGTTCAAAATACTAGGATAGAAGGATCTGGATACCTTGGTGATCTTTTAGAGAAAGATGGATTTAGCATCCTTTCAATTCAAGCAAAGCACGAAAAACTTCCAGAAAAAGAAAACTCACTTGTTGTAATTTTAGGGGCTCCAGAAAGCGCAAACGAAGACCTTCCATATCTAAAAGAGGAACAAAAACTCATCAGAAGATGCGTAGAGAAAAACATCCCTATACTTGGAATTTGTTTGGGTTCCCAGCTGATAGCTAAAACTTTTGGAGGAAAAGTATACAGAGGACCCAAAAAAGAGATTGGATTTTTCAATGATTTGATCACAGAGACCAATTCAGGCCTATTTTCAGGATTTAAAAATCCGTTTACGGTATTTCACTGGCATGGGGACACCTTTGATTTACCAAAAGGAGCAATTAGGTTGGCACATTCAAAGAATTATCCCAATCAGGCATTTCAATTTCAAAGTGCAGTTGGACTTCAGTTTCATTTGGAGGTAAATGAAGAAATGGTAAATCTTTGGCTTGATAATTCGAAAGATAAACTCCAAAACATCCCAGATATAGATCCTGAAAAAATCAGGTCCGATATTGATAAAAATATTTCAATTGTAAAAACCAATATGAGGAATTTTTACAAAAATTTCAAATTATCATTCCATCTTTGACCAAAGTTTAATATACTTAGTTTTGATTCCATCGATCGTCTCATGAGTTCAGTGCAAAAAATTTTCGATGAAACCATAAAAACAAACCACAAAGTTATCACAGAGGAGTTATCAAAATCCATTTTGAAAAATTACGGAGTAAAAGTTCCTCCCTACGCTCTTGTAACATCAGCTGAAGATGCTGCAAAACAAGCAAAGAAAATTGGTTTTCCACTGGTGATGAAAGTAGTTTCACCACAAATTCTACACAAGACTGATGTTGGTGGAGTTAAAGTTGGCCTTGATAATATCAATGATGTTAAGAAAACTTTCAAGGACATGTATGGGAGACTGTCTAAAAAGAAAGGAGTCCAGGTAAAGGGAATCCTCCTTGAGAAGATGGTTCCAAAAGGCGTGGAGCTTATTGTTGGTATTCAAAACGACTCTCAATTCGGACCAGTTATCATGGTTGGTTTGGGTGGAATCATGACGGAAGTTATGAAAGATGTTGCATTTAGAATGCTTCCAATAACAACTTCTGATGCTAAATCTATGTTAAAGGAACTCAAAGGCTCCAAACTATTACAAGGATTCAGAGGAAGTGAGCCAATTGATCTTAATATGGTAGCAAAAATGCTAGTCCAAATCGGAAAATTAGGAGTAGATAATGCTGATTACGTTAACAGTATTGACTTTAACCCAGTGATCGTTTATCCAAAATCACACTTTGTAGTAGATGCAAAAATTATTCTAAATAAAGAATTAAAGAAAAATTCCATCTCTAAAGCAAAACCAAACAAAGAAAACATGGAGACATTTTTTACTCCAAAAACTGTTGCACTGGTTGGGGCCTCTTCAACACCTGGAAAGATTGGAAACTCTATCTTAGACAGCCTGGTAAATTATGATTTCAAAGGAACGGTTTACCCGATAAATCCAAAGGCTGATAAAATCTTTGGACAAAAATGTTATCCATCAGTTTCAGCAGTTCCAGGGAAAGTTGATCTTGTTGTCGTTTCAGTAGATTTGTCTATGACTCCTCCTGTCCTAGAAGATTGTGCAAAGAAAGGGGTTCACAGTGTAGTAATCGTATCAGGGGGAGGAAAGGAGCTTGGCGGAGAACGTGCAGCATTTGAAGCCGAAGTAGCAAGATTATCTAAAAAATATAAAATCAGAATTATTGGTCCAAACTGTATTGGAATGTTCAATGCAGCTAATCGTCTTGATTGTGCATTCCAGGGACAAGAAAGAATGGTGCGCTCAAAATTAGGTCCTGTTTGCTTTTTCTCACAAAGTGGAACTATGGGAATTAGTATGTTAGAGAGTGCGGATGTTTTTGGTTTATCCAAGATGATTAGTTTTGGTAATCGTTCTGATGTTGATGAGGCAGACATGATATGGTATGCGGCAAATGATCCTCAAACAAAAGTAATTGGGTTATACGTTGAAGGATTTGGAGATGGCCGAAAATTCATCAATACGGCAAAACGTGTAATGAAAGAAACAAAGAAACCTATCGTTATTTGGAAAAGTGGGAGAACTGCAATCGGTGCAAAACAAGCTGCGTCACATACAGGTTCACTTGGTGGTTCCAACGCAATTATTATGGGTGCATTCAAACAAGCAGGAATAATTTCAGTTGATAGTTATCAGCAACTAGCTGGAGTCTTAAAGGCACTAGCATGGCAACCAGCTGCAAAGGGAAATAGGGTTGCCATGGCTAGTAATGGTGCGGGTCCGATGATTGGTGGAATGGATCAATTAGAAAGGTTTGATCTTACAATTGGAAAGTTATCACCTGAAGGTGTCAAAAAAATGAAAGCTCATTTTCCACCAGCTGTTCCTATTCACAGTGGTAATCCCGCAGATGTAGGTGGCGGTGCAACTGCAGATGATTATAGATTTGTTATTCAACAATTCATGGATGAAAAAAATATTGATATTGCAATGCCATGGTTTGTTTTCCAGGATGATCCACTCGAAGAAACCATAGTTGATTATTTAGCTGATTTCCAAAAGAAAAGAAAGAAACCAATACTAGTTGGATGTAACGGTGGTCCATACACTGAAAAAATGATAAAATTAGTTGAGAAACACCAAATACCTGTTTACCAAGACCTTCGTACTTGGATTGAAGCTGCAGGTGCATTAGTTCAATTGGGTAAAATACAAGGAAAATAGAGAACATTTAAGTCAAACAAAAACTTGGCAAATAAACATGTCACTAGTAACTACATCTACTTCTGATGGCATTTGTACTGTTAAAATTAACAGACCCGACAAACTCAATGCGATGAACACCGAAGTTGCAAAAGAGTTAATCAAAACTTTTGAGATTCTAAATCTTGACGAGGGTGTTAAAGTAATCATCCTTACGGGAGAGGGTGAAAAAGCATTTTCTGCAGGAGCTGACATTGAATATATGTCTAAAATCACTGCAGATGAATCTGTCGAGTATGCAAAAACAGGTCAGCTTGTAACATCTACAGTTGAGCTTGTACGACAACCAACAATTGCAGCCGTAAACGGTTTTGCATTGGGCGGTGGTTGCGAACTTGCAATGTCATGTGATATTAGAATTGCAGCAGATACTGCAAGGCTAGGTCAACCAGAAGTCACAATCGGAATTCCTCCTGGTTGGGGTGGAACGCAACGATTGATGAGAATTGTGGGAATAGCAAAGGCAAAAGAACTTGTCTATACCGGCAAGATGGTCAAAGCAGATGAGGCAAAAGAGATAGGTCTGGTAAATCAGGTTGTTCCTCTTGCATCCTTACAGGAGGAGGCCTTGAAGATGGCACAGCAAATAGCTGGAAACTCTACAATGGGTGTCCAGATGTCAAAGGTAGCCATTAACAAAGGAAGAAATGCAGATCTTGATACTGGACTTTCAATTGAACTCCTTGCTTGGAGAAACTGCTTTACTCACCCTGATAGGGAAGAGCGAATGACTGCATTTGTCAACAAATCGAAAAAATAAACATTCCCCAAACTTTCTTATTTTCATAAAAAATAATATTTTAGAAAATAAAAGTAATACTCTTCATATTTTTAAATTTCCTTTAGGGACATGAATTAATAACAGATTAAAAGCACATTATGTGAATTATGGTTACTAGAGAAAATCAGCAAAAAAAGGAAACTACAAGAAGCATCACCTATAGACTAACAGAAAAATTGGTAAACGAACTTGATGCTGAGGCAAACCAAAAAAAAATTTCACAAAATGTATTGGTCAAACAAATTCTAGAGAGGTATATACAGTGGGGAAGATACTCTGACAAAATTGGAATGATTCCAGTACCAAAAGAAATTCTTGAAACCTTGGGTTCTGAGCTTGATGGACGTGACATAGATGAGATAATCAACGTGGTATTTCCAATGATAAAAAATACGGTCATGTTCATTAAAGGAGGCTATGATTTAGAGCGATGTATTGAAACTCTGGAGGATTACATGACTGCATCTGGAATGAACTCTGACCATAGAGTTGATGGCGATATGCATTCCTTTATCATACAGCATGAGTTGGGTATGAAATGGTCCGTGTTTACCGAGCAACTTTTGACGCAAGTTTTTAGAAATTTTGCATCAGACAGGGATCTAAAATTTCAGACAACTGATTCTACTGTAATTTTAAAGGTAAGGCTGGGGTCTGATTTTAATGAACATCGCTATCAAAACTGAGATTTGATTTAGTCATTGAAATATTTGAAATGAATAATTTATTTTATGAAGGAACCTGAAAAAACATTTCAGTTGTGGATAAAGAATCTTTTGGATAATTCAATCGTGTCAGTTGATTCGACGGTTTCAGCACATGAGGTGGCAAGATTATTAGAAAATTCAGACTCTGGTGCAGTTATAGTTTTAGAAAATCAAATTCCTGTAGGTATTGTAACAAACAGAGATCTTACCTTAAAAATAATAGCTCACTCTTATCCTTTTGATACCCCTATTAGGAGAATAATGTCTACTCCGTTAATCTCAATTACCCCTGATACTGAAATGAGTGTTGCAAAAGATATACTGACCTCCAAAAAAATACGTAAACTGCCTATTATCAGTAATGATGAAATAATTGGAATAGTAGTTGCATCTGATGTTTCTAAGGTTATTCCAAATTCTGCATAAAAACCAATTTTTCAGATTTTAATCGGATTTTCAAATTTTTGTCAAATTTTCTTGAATTACGCGTATGTCTAGTGTGAAAAGCTTATTATATTTTGAAGAGACCTTTGGTGTTATTATGGCATCTGAACAAACCCAAAAATTGGTCACTGTTACCCCAAAAGCAGCAGAAAAAATTGCCGAGTTTATGAAAGAAGAGACTGACAATCCTGAATACCTTAGAGTATACGTTCAAGGTGGAGGCTGCTCAGGTCTATCTTATGGTATGGGCTTTGAAAAAGCACCAGAGGAGGACGACTTGGTTTTAGAAGAAAATGGAGTAAAACTAATTATTGACAGCTATAGTGTAGACCATCTAAAAGGTGCAAACGTAGACTATATTGAAAGCCTAATGGGCTCAGGATTTAAAATCAACAATCCAAACGTTACAAACTCCTGTTCATGTGGTCACTCTTTTAGCACTGAATAAACTGGTCATTCATTTTCCCTTTCTTTTATTCTGAACTAATTTAAGATTTTTTTATTAATTTTAAAGGGTTGGTAAAGTTCCTTGCGATACCCTCATATATCCAGCAACGAAAAGATCTCCATGATTATTAAGGAGATGAACAATTTATGCCTCAATCAGGAATTGTCAAATATCACGTTAAACTTTCCTATGAAGTTGATGGGCTCGTTGAAAGGGCAGACATAATCGGAGCAATCTTCGGCCAAACAGAAGGACTGTTAGGGCCGGAGATGAATCTGAACGAGCTGCAACGAGTTTCCAAAGTTGGACGTATTGAAGTTGAATCAAAATCCACTTCAAACACAACTACAGGTGGGGCTGTTATTCCGATGAGCACTGATATTGATACATGTGCGTTAATTGCTGCAGGAATCGAAAGCATTGACAAAGTGGGTCCATTTGATTGTAAATTCAAATTGGAATCAATTGACGATGTAAGGGCTGCAAAGAAAGATGACATTGTACGACGTGCAAAAGAAATCAAGCAACGCTGGTCCACTAAAACTGTAAGCGAGGGTGAAAGCATGCTAAAAGATGTTCATGAAGGGGATTCAAGAAAACTATCAACATATGGCCCATCGCGGTTAACTTGTGGTTCTGGCATGGTTGACTCTCCTTGGATAATTTTAGTTGAAGGACGAGCAGACGTGATTAATCTTCTAAGAGCAGGATATGATAACGCACTTGCAATTGAGGGTGCAAAAATTGATGAATCCATAAAAGAAATATGTAAAACTAAAGATAATGTAGTTGCATTCCTTGATGGTGACAGATCTGGCGGATTCATCTTAAAGGAACTCACTTCAGTTGTGGATCTTGATTATGAATTACAAGCCGACAATGGAGTAGAAGTTGAAGAACTAAGCCCTAAAAGAATAGATGAAATTCTAAAACCAGTTAAAGATGAGATTGAAGGTGGCAAACCAGCTCCATCTGTGCTTAAAAATGAAGATGATAAACCAATAGCGGAGCTGGCATCCAAAATATTCCCTGATCTTAATGAGACTCTAGAAGCAGTAGCTTTGGATGCTGATAAAAAAGAAATCTTCAAAGTTCCAATAAGTGAAGTAGTAAGTAAACTATCCACTCAAACAGGAATCAAGTATCTTCTCCTAGATGGAATCATCACCCAGAGACTTTTAGAAGGTGCACGAAATGCTGGTATTGAATGTGTTATCGGTCATCGAGTCGCAAAGCTATCCAACTCAGAAGGGTTAACTCTAAAAACATTTGGTGATTTAGGCGTAGCATAGGGTTCTCTATGTCTGAACTGAAGATTCAGCACATTCTAACCCTTACCTATCTTTTATCAAAGGGCGCAAAGTACAATTTCGTTACAATCACAACTTCATCTCTTGGAAAGGAAATAAAAAAATCTCAACAAGCTGCCTCCAAGCATTTACTTGAACTTGAGGAAGATGATTTTATTGAAAGAATCATCAGCGGTCGAAAAATTTCCGTCAAGATTACCTCAAAGGGATACTCTGAGATGGTAAAACTATCACATGTGCTACAGAAAAGTTTGAGATCCTCACCATCGCATGTTTTGCTGAAAGGAACTTTGGTTTCTGGAATGGGTGAAGGGGCATACTATATGTCGCTTAAGGGGTACACAAAGCAGTTCAAATCAAAAATAGGCTACGTGCCATTTCCTGGAACCTTTAATGTTAAACTAGGGAAAAAAGAATACACTGAGACTATAAAACAATTTGAAATTATGGACGGTATACACATTGACGGTTACTCTGATGGAAAAAGAACTTATGGTTGGGTCAAATGCTTCCAAGCAAAATTAAATTCTTCATTTGATTGTCAACTCATCAGATTAGAGAGAACCCATCATGACACATCAACTATTGAACTAATATCAAAAAACAACCTTCGAAAATCAGCAAAGTTATCAGATGGCAACAAGGTGACTATAACGATTCAGGTAAATGAAAAATAAATTAAATGTCGTGAATTTTATCACCGTATTTTTTTTCTATAATGGAACTTGATAATTCGGGGATTGGGGATTGAAGCCTTGCAACTGTAATGTCGAGATTTATTTTTTTACAACCTTCAATGATGAACTTTTCTTGGTGAACTTGGTCGTACCCTAAGGCAATTATTTGCGGGCGAATAATCTCAACGGTTTTGAAGATGTCATTCTCATGACCTACTATACTCAAATCCACCATTGAGAGGGAATCTACTAACATTTTTCTTTGGTCCTGCGTGTGAAGAGGAAGACGCTTTTTCATTTTTTCAGCAGTTTTGTCCGTAGCAATTACTACAACTAGAACATCTCCAAGATCTTTTGCTGCATTTAGTGTGTGAATGTGACCTGGGTGAATAATATCAAAAACTCCACCTGCTAAGACTACTTTAAGTGAAGCCCGGCCAAGATCTGTTAGAGTTACTCTATCTTCATTGAGAAGTTGGTTTGCAATGACCTTGTTAATCTCCAATTCTATGATGTCGTCATTTATCTTTGCATTTTCTTTGATTACTTTTAGAGGTGTCTTGTCACTAATCGATGCAATATACACAGACGATAAGATTAACTTCTCTATGGGTTTCAACTTTATTTTCTAATGGATACCCTCTCTTTAATTCATCGATGATTACATTTTGGGGTCTAGACCTTTTGCCATTCTTAGTGCATCCACTAGCCCATCTGCATATCCAATACTTAGTATGGCCACCTCGTCTTGACCATCCTCTAAAAATTTCTCCGCATCCTTGATGTACAGATTTGCATTCTCTAAAATAACTTTGAATTCCTTTTGATCTTTGTAATGTGGTTCAATCTCTTTTAAGGCCTCCATCACCATGGGTACATATTTTTTCATCATTTGATGTGAAATTTTTTTTGTTTTTTCAGAGTTATCAAAAGGCTCATCAAGGCAATTTCCAAGTAATTTGATTGCATCAGATTCAGTAAAATGAAGTCGTCCGGTTATTAACACTGTATGTGGGGGTTTTCCAAAATCTATTTTTAGCAAACTTGATATTTTTCCTGAGGTGATGCATTGGTCTTTGAATCCTATTCTTGATGCAACAATTGCGTATGTGGAAGAACTAATGACGTTTCTTTTTTGACCCTGCTCTGTTTCAATTAATCCTTTTAGAGCATCTTTTGGATTCAAGAAAAAATCCTTATCCTGATTGTACTCTAATAATAAAATTGTATGGTTTCCTTCAATGATATTTTTATAAATTACATAGTATGGTGTGGTCAATGATTTCATCTCGCTCATTATGGTTGCAATTCTTCCAATTTTGTAAAAATGAAGACCGCACTCACCTATCATTGAAGTAAGAGATGATGAAGCGTGAATCGAGTGTGTTTTTATTTTTTCTTGTATCGCTCGAGTTCGTAATTCTATATGCGTTGTTGCAATGTATGGATCCCCGTAAGAGAGCAAAACTACTTTTTTTTGGCTAGCGCTTTCCAAAATTTCATTTCCATCCTCGACTAACCATCTTTTTGCAGGTCTAAATTCACCGTTTGTCATTTTTTTTATTTTAGTTAAATCAGATTTGCTAATCGGACTGGTGAACTGCTCCAAGTAAACTATATCTGCTTTGGATAAAATTTCCTTAGCCTCAAGTGAAATGGATTTTGCACCTGAAATTCCCAATCCAACAAACCAAAGCATTATTGATTTTTCATATTCCTATCGTGAAGTCGTTTTAGGTGCTTTAGAGTTTTTTTCAAAATTTCAATTCCTTTAAGATATTCCTCAATTGAAACCCTCTCATCAATCGTATGTGCCTGATGAGGATCTCCTGGACCGTAGGTGACTACTGGAATGCTCCACTGGTTTCCAATAACGTTCATGTCTCCTGTTCCTGTTTTACGAATAAGAGTGGGTCTAGAATTCTCCACCTCCATTATGCCTAGGGTAAATGCTCTGACTATTGCAGAGTTGTGAGGAGCCTCAAATGGCTCTGTTTCATCAAGAATCGAATAAAACGCATCCACCTTTCTTCTCAATGCGATATCTTTTACCAATGTGGAAATTTTTTGCTCTACTGATTTGCAGTTCATATTCACTGGGATTCTAATATCTAGTGTTGCATCGCATTCTTTTGGAGTAACATTATGGCTTGTCCCTCCAGTTATCTCAGTAAGTGTTGAAGTAAGGAGCATCCCTTTGGACTTTCCCTCCTGACTTGATTCCAATCCTTTTTTCAACTCACTTGTAAAAATCATGGATTCTTCTATTGCATTTTTTGAAAGCCATGGCGCACTAGCATGAGCACTATCCTCAACAGTTACTTTGAGATTTATTGCCAACCTTCCTTTGTAGGCAATGGTTACCTGATTGATTCCACTTGGTTCTCCAAATACGGCATAATCTACATCCATTTCATTTTTAACTAAATTTTTTATTCCTGTTGCATTTCCTTCTTCATCCACAGCACCGACAAAAATTATTGTTCCATTATTATTTTCGATAGAAGCTGCGGCAAACAGCATCGCCATTAAAGGAGCTTTTGCATCTGATGCTCCTCTTCCGTAAAGAAAATCACCTTCTTTTCTTACCTTGACTTTTCCTGGAACGACATCCATGTGACCGCACAAAAGAACTTTGGGTGAGCCAGAACCTTTTTTGGCAATGATATTACCAACCTCATCAATCTGAATATCTTCAAAACCTAAATCATCACACTTGTCTGCAAGAAACTCCGCCATTGCTCTTTCGTTAAGCGAAGGAGTGTACAAACGCAGAGCTTTCTCAAGCATCTTGACGGCAAATCTAGGTGTTACAGTAAATGTGTTGTCCAATTTTCATTTGTTTGATTGTATAGCGTAATCGAGCATTAATGAAGGTATATCCACATCGCAGACCCTTACAGTATTTTTGTATTCAGTTGTATTGTTAACTTCATGAACTACTAGTCCCCTCTCATCACTTTCCATCAAATCTACTCCAACTATTTGACCTTGAACTGCATTTTTTGCCTTTATGCACATTTCTTCCATCTCTTCTGTGACTTTACATTGTGTTGCAGTTCCTCCTAGAGCCATATTGGTTTTCCATGCTCCATCACCTGACGTTCTATAAATTGCGGCAACAATTTTATCCCCTACCATGATTGCACGGATGTCTCTAGGGGGTCTTTTTACAAACTCCTCTAAATAATGAACCTGATAAATTGGATACATTTTTTCACGACTCTCAATTATTCCCTCAGCTGAATCCCTGTCATTTAATTTGGAAATCAATCGCCCCCAACTCCCAACTGTTGGCTTGATAACTTTGGGATACCCCTGCTTATCAAGAGTTTGCAGAGCAGCGTCTTTTGAAAATGAAACTGTTGCATTAGGTGTTGGCACTCCATTTTTTTTTAGCAACATGTGGGTAAATAATTTATTTCCTGCAAAAATTCCTGTGTTAAGGCAATTAATTACATTAACACCCAATCCCTCTAGTGCTGCAGTTGAATGCAAATTTCTATAGTAACTAACACATCTCTGAATTACTGCACCGTATTCCATTGGGGATTTATCTAAATCCAACGATAAATTCTTACAATCAACCATCTGGATGTTGATGTCTTTTTTTTTACCTGCTTCTAATAGAGCTTTTTCTTCCCATCGAATGGTATCGTAAAGAATCGTTACTTCTGGATTCACTGTCCCCAATCCTCGCCAACCGTCTGGGCCGGCTTTAGATCGAAACCATCTGAACCTTTTGCTAACTCAAAGCTTGCACCACATTCAGGGCATGTTACGATTTCCCCTTCTAAAGCATCGCTTGGGATGGAGATATCTGCATCACATTCATCACATTTTGCCATTATTTTTCCTCGGATTTTTCTGCATTTTCGTCATTAATTATCTTTTTTTCAAGCCTATCTTCAAGTGGAATTTCAATGAGGTCTCCCATTCTTAAATTCTTAAGACCATTTGCTACTGCTTTTGCAGATTCTTCATCTTTTGCAAGGCCTAAAATTGACATTAAATATGATGCGCCAGTTTTTCCGGCAAGCTCTCCAAAAACAATCCTTCTTCTGTTACCGACTGTTCTAGGAGGAATAGGCTCATAAGCGGCTGGATTTCTCAAAATTGCTGCAAGGTGTGTTCCGGCTTTATGTTTGTAAGCTGAAGAGCCAACAATTGGTTTTGAATCATATGGTCTAATTGTAGTATATTCTTCTATCAATCTTGATAGGTCTTGAAGCATATCTAATCTAAAATCATTTGGAGATTTGTAAAGAAAAGTCAATGCAACTGATACTTCTGCAAGAGATGGTATTCCAGTTCTTTCTCCTATCCCATCTATTGTCGTGTGTATTTGGTCTACTCCTGCATCACATGCAGCAAAGGCATTTGCAACTGCAAAACCAATATCATTGTGAACATGAGCATCAAGAGGAACATCTACTGATTCTCTAACTTTCTTAACAAAATTATACATGCCTTTTGGACGCATTATTCCAACCGTATCTGGAAGGCTAATTCTATCTACTCCTGCCTCTTCTATGGCACTGCACATCTTTAAAAGAAATGCAGGTTCTGCTCTACTTCCATCCTCTACAGTGAATCTAATTTTTAATCCATGAGACTTTGCATACTCTACAGTCCCCACGGCTCTTTCCATTGCCTGCTCTCGTGTTATGCGGAGCTTGTCTTTTAAATGAATATCAGAAATACCGAGATAAGCTGCACACCACTTTGCATCGCAGCTAAGTGAAACATCAATGTCTTCTTTAAGAGCTCTTCCATGAGATACAATGTCAGCTTTTAATCCTTGTTTGATAATTGTCTTAACCGCTTCTTTGTGATCCTTTGAGACTACTGGGGAAATTTCAATTTGATCGACTCCAAAATAATCAAGCATCCATGCAATTTGAATTCGCTGCTTGATAGTAAATGAGACTCCTGGGTGCTGTTCTCCTTCCCTTAGGGTGCTATCAAGAATTCTTATCTTCTTTGGGTTTTTGTCATACTCGTTATACAAATCTGCATAATAGTTTGCCTCCTTCATTACAAAAACCGCTGACCTAAATTGAACATATAAATATATTCGTACTAGGTTCGTTGGAAATTAACATAAATGATCCTATTTTAACTGGATAACAGAAAATTTTATCGAATTTCGTTTTAAATGATTTTTCTTAATATTATTACAGTATTAGTATCAATTACCCCTTGAATCTTTCTTAATGCATCAATACTGTTGTTAATTTCAGAGATGTTTGATGCACTAATGATTGTTGTAATGTCATACTGGCCCGTAATTTCATACACGGTCTTTACACCATCAAGCTTTGCAAGTTTTATTGATACCTTAGATGTGTCAGTTGCCGAATCGACTGACACTAGAACTATTGCACTAGTAACATTTTCTTCTCCCATCTCAAGAGTGAATCTCTTGATAGTGCCGCTATCTAAAAGATTTTTTACTCTTCTCCTTACTGCTGACTCAGACAATTTGAGCTTTTTTCCAATATCTACAAAAGACTCCCTAGAGTTTTCTTTTAGATACTCTATTATCTTTTGATCAATTTTATCCTTGAGCATTTCTCTTCTCTTCCTCTTTAACAAGTACAGAATCTAGACTTTGTAAAACTTTTGCTATATCCTCTTCAGATATCACTAAAGGTGGAAGAATTCTTAAAATATTTCTTCCAGAGTACAACATCAGGACTCCTTCTTTAATTAAATTCATCAAAATATCTCTTACTTCAAATTTCATCTCTACACCAATCATCAACCCCTTTCCCCTGACTTCTCGAATAATGGGGTGTTTTTCTTTTAGTTTTTCTAAACCTTCTCTGAAAATTTTCCCCATCTTTTCAGAATTTTCTATCAATCCATCTTCAGTAAGAGCTTTTAGAGAAGCCGTTCCTGCTGCACAAGAAAGAGGATTACCTCCAAAAGTTGAAGAATGCTCACCTTTACTAATTGATGCTAAAATATCTGGTCTTACTAATGTAGCTCCCATTGGGACTCCTCCTGCAATTCCCTTTGCTAGACACATTATGTCTGGAAAAGTATTCCAGTGCTGGCAAGCCCATAATCGACCTGTCCGCCCTAGACCTGCTTGTATTTCGTCAAAAATCAGAAGAATTCCTTTCTCGTCGCAAAGTTTTCTGACATCTTGCAAGAATCCTTCAGGTGGTACAATAATTCCACTTTCTCCCTGGATTGGCTCTAATATCACAAAGGCAGTATCCTCATCTATAACTTCGCGCAGAGATTCTATGTCTCCATAGGATGCAAACGATACTTTTTCAACTAGAGGCTCAAAGGCTTTTTTGTACTTTGGATTAAAAGTTAGAGATAACGCTCCGAAGGATTTTCCATGGTATGATCCTTTCATTGCAACCATCCCTTTTTTCCCTGTAAACTTTCGCGCAAATTTCATTGCAGCTTCTACTGCTTCAGCACCACTGTTGTTTAGGTGAACTTGCGTTAGACCTTTGGGTGCAAGTTGAATTAATAGTTTGAGAAACTCTTCTCGCGTTTTGTTGTACAATGAACTATGAACTGTAATGATTTTATCGACCTGCTCTTTTATTGCCTTTACAACTCTTTCATTTTGGTGTCCAACGAGGGCTACGCCATAACCTCCCATACAATCAATGTACTCTTTTCCATCTATGTCCCACACATGAGATCCTTTTCCTTTCTCAACTGTCACTGGAAATCTTTGATACAAATTTCCCATAAATTGATCTTCACTCATGCTGAATCACCGTACAGTTATCATGAGATATTGCAGAGGATATAGGATTTTCTTTTTTGCCATTTGCAATTAATGCCTCCTTTACCCCCATATCTAAAGCCTCAGTTGCTGCAAGAATTTTCTTCTCCATACCTGGACCAATCTTTGGTCTAATTTCTTTGGCCTCTGACAAAGTCAGTTTAGTAACAAGTTTGTCATCCATCAGTAGCCCATCGACATTTGTGATGAACAGAACTTTATCTGCTCCAATTTTACCTGCAACATTTGCCGCTGCTCTGTCTCCATCCACATTGAGAAATTCTGATTCTTCGCTGATTGCAATGGGCGATATTACTGGAGTCAAGCCCTGCTCAAGCAAGGATTTGATTAATTTCGAATTAATTTCTTTGATTTTTCCGGTATATCCTCCATCAATTGCCTGTTTTCGGCCTTTTTCATTTACTATTAGCAATTTCTTTTTTCGTTCAGCTTGAATTATTCTACCGTCAACTCCGGAGAGACCTATTGCATTAATCCCATGTTTTTGAAGCATCTGAACAATTGCTTTGTTTATTCGTCCTGCCATTACCATTGTAAAAATTTCTGCAGTTTCCTTATCTGTGTACCTACTTTTAATTCCACTAGGTGATGTTACAAACTTTGGCTCTTTGCCAAGCTGTTCACAGACTTTGGTAACTTCCTTTCCGCCCCCATGAACTATTACAACTCCTTCAGTCTCGGCAACTTTTTTGATATCTAAAATGGTTGATGGATGTAAATTATCTACTACACTTCCACCAATTTTAATTGTGATCATTTCTATACTGGAGTCAATGGTGTGTATCTCAAGCCGTTCATCTCATCGAATCCACACATTACATTCATGTTTTGAATAGCAGAACCTGCAGCTCCTTTCATCAAATTATCAGAGGCGGAAAGTGCAATCAATCGGTGATTGTCCTCATCCAAATCAAATCCAATGTCACAAAAGTTTGAACCAACTACAAACTTTGGGTCTGGGAATTTGTACAAACCTTTTTTGTCACGAATTAATCTGATGAATTTTTCTTCACCATAAGTTTGTCTATACAGCTTCCATAATTCTTTTTCATCCAAGTCTTTTTTCATAAATGTGTGGTTGGTACACAAAATTCCACGAACTACATCTACTGCGTGTGGACTCATAGAAACATGAATCTTTTTTCCTGCAATTTCACTTAGCTCTTGCTCAATCTCACCAGTATGTCTATGCTTTGCTGGTTTGTATGGTCTGATAACTCCGGCTCTCATTGCATGAGCAGTTCCAGAACCTGATCCTGCTCCGGATGATCCAATTTTAGAATCCACAACAATGTGCTCAATATCAATCAGGTCATTTCGAATTAATGGCGCAAGTGCTAGCATTGAGGTTACTGCCATACATCCTGGACATGAAACTAACTGTGCCTTTTTAATTTGCTCCCGGTGCAGTTCTGGTACACCAAAAACAGAGTTTTTCAAATAATCAGGATGTGGATGCTCCCATCCGTACCATTTATCGTAATCCTCTGGGTTATGCAATCTATAGTCTGCACTTAAATCAATAACTTTGATCCCTCTATCGTAGAGAGCCTTTACAATTTCAGTTGCTGTCCCATGTGGGACTGCCGTGAATACAAGATCGCACTGGTCAGATATTTTATCATAATCTAACTCAGAGAAAGTAAGATCGGTAAATCCTTTCAAACTTGGCTGGACTCGGTGAAGGTACTCACCTACATGCTGTCGTGATGTGACCATTGCAATCTCAATATCTGGATGATTTACAAGTAAACGAAGGGTTTCTCCTCCTACATATCCTGATGCTCCAACTACTCCGACTTTCATGATAAACCTGCTCGTGAGGAAGTATAATTTATTTCCTAATGTAATTTAGCGCATATTCTACCATGGCTTTGGGAATATTTTTTTTTGCAACCCTTGCCAACCCCTTAAACTCTACAGTATTGTTAACTTCGTGAACTACGAGCCCTTTCTTTTCATCCTCCATCATATCTATCCCTAAAATCCCTCCTCCCATTGCTTTTGAAGCTTTTACTGCTAGATCTTCCATATCTTTTGTAATCTCGCACAACTCTGGATCTGCTCCCAAAGCTATGTTTGTCTTAAACCCGTCTGAAGATTTTCTGTACATTGCAGCAATTGGTTCATCGCCTATGGTTATTACACGTATATCACGTGGTGGTCGTTGAATTAGTTCTTGCAGATAGTAAATTCTATCATGTGGACCGTCGTTAATATCTCTGATCTCTAAAATTGCCTCAGCCGTATCTTTGTCCTTTAATGACATCACTCCCCTTCCCCAGCTTCCAATAATTGGTTTGATAACGAGGGGGTAGCCAACTTTTTCTAAATTTTGAAATGCACTTTCACTGGAAAACGAAAAATATGTTTTAGGGGTTGGAATGTTGTGTTTTTTCAGACGAAGGGTCATTAACATCTTGTTTCCGCAGATATCTGCAACCTCATAACTGTTAATGGTTGGAACGTCCATAAACTCAAGGCTTGCAGTAAAATGCAGTCCTCTAAAATAACTGACGCATCTCTCAAGGACAACCTCTCCAAGAGAATAGTCTTCTTTTTTACTATCTGTGTCAATCTGGGTAATTTTAGCATCAAGCATTGATGTCTCACAACCAAGATCCAATGCCTCTTTTTGAAGCATTTTCTCTTCTGATCTTAGTCGATCAAATACGATGCAGACTTTGGACATTACTCTCCCCAGTCTTCGCCTACACTTTCTGCTTGTTTTAGCACAACATTTGATCCGTCTTTACTTGCGATTTCAAAGTCTGCTCCACAATCAGGGCAAGAGATTATTTCTCCTACTGAGGCGTCATCTGGGATGTTTAGAGTTGCATCACATTCGGGGCAGTTCATGTTTTTGTTGACCTTTTCTTTTGTAATTTATTAGCTTCTGTTGACTGCATTCCCCACAATTCTACGAATCCTTTTGCTAATCTTTGATCAAAAGTGGATTCTGTGCCATATGTTGCAATTTCTTGATTGTAAAGTGAATTTGCAGATTTTCTTCCGACTACTCTTATGCTTCCTTTTAACATCTTTAATTTTACAGTCCCTGAGACATTTCGC
The DNA here is from genome assembly GCA_029863275.1 of Candidatus Nitrosopumilus sp. Lineage (GTDB taxonomy): Archaea > Thermoproteota > Nitrososphaeria > Nitrososphaerales > Nitrosopumilaceae > Nitrosomaritimum. The sequence continues at coordinate 8,924 of JAOTVS010000019.1, read as the reverse complement.
TGTGAGGTCTCGATAAACCCATCAAGATCATTCTTTAGTGGATCTTGCCACAATCCAGAGTAAACAAGGTAGGTCCACTCATCATCAATAAGTGACTTGAACTTGTTTTGGTGCTTTGTATGAACCATTTTTTCCAAGTCTTGATGTGCCTCAATTAGACAAGTAGCAGCAGGCGTTTCATATACTTCGCGAGATTTGATTCCAACAACTCTATCTTCAATATGGTCGACAATTCCGACCCCTGCATTTCCTGCTTTTTTGTTAATGTATTCAATTATCTTTACCGCATCTAGTTTTTTTCCATCGACTTCAACGGGAATTCCTTTTTCAAATTTAATTTCCAAGTAAGATGCTTTGTCAGACAAGTTTTTTGTTTTTACCCAGATAAATGCATCATCTGGGGGCTCGCTGTATGGATTTTCTAAAACTCCTCCCTCAATAGCACGACCCCACAAGTTTTGATCTATGCTGAATTTTTTTGCAACAGTATCAATTTGAATTCCGTGTTTATCCGCAAACTTTAACTCTGTTTCCCTATCCAAATTTTTATCTCTAATTGGTGCAATAATTGGAAGGTCTGATCCAGAACGAAGTGTAATGTCGAATCTTACCTGATCATTTCCTTTACCTGAACATCCATGAGCTAGTGCGGAAACTTTCTCCTTCTTTGCAATCTCTAAAACTTTCTCAGCAATTAACGGTCTTGCAAGTGCAGTTGCAAGACAATATTTTTTTTGATAAAGAGCATTGGCTTTTATGGATGGGAAAATAAATTTTTCAGCAAATTCTTTTTTTGCATCAATGTTATAGTGTTTAATTACCCCAAGCTTTTTTGCCTTGGCTGAAATTTTTTTATGATCATCGCCTTGACCTACATCCACTGTAACGGTAATTACATCCATGTCGTGCTCTTCTTGAAGATACTTTACTACGACTGATGTATCTAATCCTCCTGAAAAAGCTAAAATTCCTTTTTGAGTCATAAAACATCTTTCGGGTTGTATTTTAGAATTTATCTTTTGTGATGCTAATAGATTCTAAATTCTTCAGTGAAATTATTCTACTAGCTTGAGCTAAAATTCGATGATTTTTTATCAGTCAGATATAACGGTGTTTTATGAAAATAAGGTCAATGTTTTTTGCAGGATTAGGCGTAATTATTCTAGCAATTTTTGCAGGAGTTATTCTCAATAATAATACTGAAACAAATGGAGGTGTATTACGAATAGCATATTTTCCAAACATTGGACATGCCATTCCAGTTGTAGGGATAGAGATGGGAATGTTTGCAAGTGATCTTGCAAACTCTACTGTAATTGAGCCAAAGATGTTTGACAGCGGACCGCAGGTAATAGAGTCGCTTTTTGCAAAATCAATTGATCTTGGATACGTGGGACCCGGTCCAGCAATAAACGGGTTTTTAAAATCCGAAAATCACAATGTTGTAATTTTATCAGGAGCTGCATCTGGAGGTGCAAGTTTTATTGTGCACCCAAATTCTGTGATAAATTCTGTAGATGACTTTGAGGGAAAGAGAATAGCAGCGCCTCAGATCGGAAATTCTCAAGACATATCTCTCCGAAACTATCTATCTGAGAATCAACTAAAACCCTATGAAAAAGGTGGTTCTGTAATTATTCTAAATATTCCAAATCCTGATATCTACACTTTATTTGCGAAAGGAGATCTTGATGCTGCCTGGGTTCCAGAACCATGGGCTACAATCTTGGTTCAAGATCTTAATGGAAAGCGATTGTTTTTTGAAGAAGAACTTTGGCCGGAAGGCAAATTTGCATCTGTTTTACTTATTGGAAGACAAGAGTACATTACAGAAAACCCAGAAATCGTTACCAAGTTTCTAGAATCACATCAGCAAACAGCAAACTGGATTAACGAAAATCCAAAAGAAACACGAATTATTTTTAATGAATTTATGCAGAAAACTATGGGGCAATCACTTTCCGATAGTGTAATAGATGAAGCCCTTGCAAACTTGGAGATTACGACTGACTCTAATGAGAGTTCTATTATCACATTTGCAAAACGAGCCGACTCTCTTGATTATCTTGGACGAGAAGGATACAGTTTGGATGGGATATTTTTTGACATAGCTTCAAATGAATCCTTTGAGGAGAACAATAAGCAATGACCAAACTTGAGACTAAAGGAATTGTAAAGTTCTTCAAACACGATAGCCATAATTTGATGGCTCTGGGCGGGGTAGATCTTGAGGTAGAGGATGGAGATTTTGTTTGCTTGGTGGGACCTTCTGGATGTGGCAAATCAACATTTTTGAGAATTATCGCAGGTTTGGAGAAACCCGATGAAGGAGAGGTGATTTTTGATGGAAAACCAGTCACGACTACAGGACCTGAGAGAATTATGGTTTTTCAAGAAGGCGCCTTATTTCCTTGGTTAAAGGTTCAAGACAATGTCGAATTTGGACTAAAAATGGCAGGAATTCCTAAAGAAAAACGCTCTCAAATCTCAAAAAGATATTTGGATATGATGCAACTTACAAAGTTTGCAGATTCCTTTACTTTTCAGCTCTCAACTGGAATGAAACAAAGAGTGGCAATAGCTCGTGCTCTGGTAATGGATCCTGATGTTTTGTTGATGGATGAACCTTTTGCTGCACTTGATGCACAAACAAGAGATTTGCTATTAGTTGAGATGCAGCTAATTTGGGAAAAAACAAAAAAAACTATTTTATTTGTGACACACAATGTTGCTGAAGCTGCAGTCCTAGGAACAAAGGTTGCAGTATTTAGCAACAGACCTTCTAAAATAAAAAAACAGATTCCGGTAAATTTTAAACGACCAAGATTAGCTGAGGATGAAAATCTTACTGGACTCCAACAGGAGATATTAGCAGAGCTTCGACCAGAGGTAAAAAAGAGTCAGTGAACTTATGAACAAAATTACTTTAGCTAAAAAAATTGCATTTTACATCATACTTGTAATTTTGTGGCAAACAATCTCCATGTCAGACATTTGGCCAAACAATATCTTTCCTTCTCCATATGAGGTTGGAGAAGACTTGGCATACATGGCCTCTGATGGGAGCTTGTTTTTTGGGATTGGAACCACCATTTTGAGATTAATAGTCGGACTTGCAATTGCCATTGCAGGGGGAATTGTACTTGGAGTCCTTATGGCACGAATAGAGACAATTAATCAAACTATAGGTTCGTTGGTTTTAGGATTACAATCTATCCCTTCTATTGCATGGGTTCCTCTTGCAATACTTTGGTTTGGACTGACTGATACTGGGATTATTTTTGTGACTGCAATTGGAGCAATGTTTGCAGTCACAATAAACACATACACTGGTATCAAGAATATTGATCCTCATTATGTAGAGGCAGCTCGTAATATGGGTGCAAAAGGAACTCAATTAATTACAAGTGTTCTTTTACCCGCAGCATTTCCATACATGATTTCTGGTTTTAAGCAGGGTTGGGCCTTTGCTTGGAGAGGGGTTATTGGTGCAGAGCTACTATTCTCATTCCTAGGATTGGGATTTTTGCTAAATGTCGGGCGGCAGCTAAATGATGTATCTCAAGTCATTGCAATAATGCTTGTAATTATGCTAATTGGTATGGCAGTAGATGGATTCATTTTCAAAAAAATTGAGAACAAAGTAATGTCTAGGTGGGGGTTGCGGTAGGTTGAATCTCGTTTTTAATTTTTAGTGAAACCACAAAAGCACACACTACAATTGCCATAGCAAAATACATGACTGAAACATAACCAAAGACAAATGCAATGGATCCGGCAATTAATGGTCCGACAACAGTTGCAATAGATAGAGTAGAGCTAAAAATTCCTGTTGAAGTTGAACGAGGATTGTTTGCCATCAAGTGAAAATTACCTCCAATAAACAAAAACGCCCATGTGCCACCAACTAGTGCCATGAAGGGCATGGCCATCCACCAATCAGTAATAAATGATAATCCTACAAAGACAAATGTTGTCATCCCTACCCCAATCTTAAACTTTGTAACATTTGAAATGTTGATTTTGTTTGCCATCAAATTCATCAAAACAAATGCCGCCAATGTATTTGAAATGTATACAATTGAAACTTGGTATAATTCAGCTCCTAGTTCTTCCATTAACATTATTGGAAATATGGTCCAAACTGATGCTGCACCAATATGGCGAAGTAATAACGATAAAAATAAAAATTTATTTTTTACAATAACTCTCTTTGTAGTACCTGGCTCTAGCTCTTTTTTTGAGAGAATATTTGGCAGTTTAAATGATATCAAAAAACCAATAATGAAAAAACCAGAGCTCACTAGGAAGATTGTTTTTACATCGTTTACAATTCCCGCAGCAATGATTCCTGCCATCCATCCTAATGCGTGAAATGAAATCACCGTTGCGACTTTTCTTTTTTCATGGTTTGATTCATAGGTGTAAGCAATCATTGCAGGAATCATTATCCCACTTGATATTCCTGCGCCAATTCTTGCCAAAAACAGCAAAGAAATACTATCTGCAAAATAATGCAAGCCAAATGCAATAGCACAGCCAATAAATCCAATTTTTATGAATAGCAGCCTAGTTCCTTTTCTGTCTGAATGTCTCCCAAAGTAAATCTCCGAAAGGATTTGGGAAAAACTAAATGAAGCTACAATCAACCCAATTTCAAAAACTGAATCCGTTACCTCCTTTGCAAGAATTGGCATAAAAACAAAAACAATTGAAATACCTGCATGCTGGAAAAAAGTGGCACTGCGTACTAGATTATTGATCTGAAGTTTTTGCATAAATTTACATAAAATGCACAATTACCTAATTTCAATATATGCTCGTACTATTCTGAAAAGAGTTAAACTGAGCAAGTTACTTTGAAATTTGTTTGACTCAAAAAGAACCATTCCTTGATGCAATAAAAAATAGAGTTTTACTATTTGATGGTGCAATGGGCACAGAGATTCAAAAATTTAATCCAAAACCTGAAGACTTTCCTAATAATCAAGACGGATTTAACGACGGCTTGGTGCTGACTCATCCTGAATGGATTAAACAAATTCACAGAAATTATTTAGATGCAGGAGCTGATTGTATTGAAACAAATTCTTTTGGATCAAACAAAATCAAATTAGATGAATATGGTTTTGGAGATCAAACAATAGAATTTAACAAAAAAATTGCTCAACTATCTTCTGAGGTTTGTTTAGAGTATTCTGACAAGCCTAGGTATGTAATTGGCTCAATGGGACCATCTGGCTTTCTTCCAAGCTCCACTGATCCAGATTTGGGACAAAAACCTCTAGATGAAATTAGAGAAGCCTTTGAGCTACAAGCTGAAGGACTAATTCTTGGAGGAGTTGATGCGCTACTCATTGAAACCAGTCAGGATATTTTAGAGGTCAAGCTTGTAATTGAAGCATGTCATAATGCAATGCAAAAAACTGCAAAAAAGATTCCGATTATTGCAAACACTACTTTGGATCAATACGGAAAAATGCTGTTAGGAACTAATATTCAAGCAGCATATACTACGGTCTCTGATATGGGAATCGATGTTTTTGGTTTGAATTGCTCTACTGGTCCAATTGAAATGAATCCCAGTGTGAGGTGGCTTGATGAGCAACAAGAGCATAATTTGCTAGTAGTACCTAATGCAGGGATGCCTGAAAATCAAGGCGGGCAAGCCGTTTACAAAATGACTCCTGAGAAAATGAGCGAAGCATTGGGAGATTTTCTTACACAATACAAAAAAGTGCGAATAATAGGTGGGTGCTGTGGAACAAATCCTCAACACATTGCAGAACTAAGAAAAGTAATTGACGAAAAAGCTCAATCTACAGAGGGTTAAGTATTTACAAAAACAATATTTAGTTAATGATAATGACTATTCCAAGAGTAAGCTCCGCATTAAAGGCAGTGGACCTAAAACAAATTCCTCCCCCATTAATTATTGGCGAAAGAATAAACACTCAGGGTTCTAGAAAGGCAAAAAAACTTGTCCTTGAGGATGATTATGATGGTTTAGTTGATTTAGCTCGAGTTCAGGTAGAAGATGGGGCACATTGTCTTGATGTCTGCGTTGCAACAACTGAAAGATCAGATGAAAAACAGTTTATGATTAATTTAGTAAAACGATTAAGTTTAGAGATTGACGCGCCACTTGTTATTGACTCGACGGATTCTGATGTTATAAAATCCGCTGTGACCCAAATCCCAGGAAGACCAATAATTAATTCCATTAATTTGGAAGGAGATGGTAGTAGATTCAAAAAACTTGCTCCGTTAATGGCAAAGTACGGTCTACCTGCAATAGCTCTATGCATCGGACCCAAGGGTATGGCAAAAACTCCACAAGAAAAATTAGAAACAGCAGAGCTTCTATTTGAGACAGGAAAAAAATATGGTTTAAAGGAAGAACAATTCATCTTTGATGTTTTAACTTTTACTCTAGCTACAGGAGAAGATGAGTTCTTAGATGCAGGAAAAAACACTCTTGAGGGAATAAAACTCGTTAAGGAAAGATTTCCAAAGGCATCGACGACTTTGGGTTTGAGCAACATTAGCTTTGGACTTGCTCCGTATGCTCGTAAAATTCTAAACTCTGTCTTCTTGTACCATGCCGTAAAATCTGGTCTGGAAACTGCTATAGTAAATGCAAAGGAGATAATCCCGTACGGTGAAATTGATGAAAAAGAACGAAAACTAGTTGAAGATATTATCTTTAATACCCATCCTAATGCCTTATCTGATCTTATTATTTATTTTGAAAAATTAGGTTCTCAAGCAAATCCTGAATCTAGAAAGGTCGATGTAGACCCATCTTGGCCTGCTGGAAGGCGTGCAAATTTTAGAATTGTAAATAGGCTTAAGGATGGAATAACAAATGATGTTGTCTCAGCCATTGCAGAAAAACTAGATAATGTTCAAATCAAAAATGATGGTGATGATAATTTATTCATCGAGGCATCAAAGGAGATTACACACAAAGGTGCAATCAAAACTCTAAATGAGGATCTTCTTCCTGCGATGAAAGAAGTAGGCGACAAGTTTGGTTCTGGGGAGTTGATTTTACCATTTGTTTTAAAATCTGCAGAATGCATGAAGGCAGCTGTAGGTGAACTTGAAAAGTACTTGCTTCAAGAGGAAGGTACCACCAAAGGGAAACTTGTACTTGGAACAGTTTATGGTGATGTTCATGATATAGGAAAGAATCTTGTAAAGACTATATTTCAAAATAATGGTTACACCGTTTATGATCTAGGTAAACAAGTGCCACTTCAAAAGTTTCTAGAAAAAATTAAAGAGGTAAATCCTGATGCTATAGGTTTGTCTGCACTCTTGGTATCTACATCAAAGCAAATGCAGTTTTTCGTGGATCATGCAAGAAAAAATAAAATGAATATTCCAATCTTATGTGGAGGCGCTGCCATTAATTCCAATTACATCAATAGAATTGCAAGAGAAGATGGACTTTATGAACCAGGAGTATTTTATTGTAATACCATGTTTGAAGGTCTAAAAACAATGGACAAGATTGTGTCAGACAAGACCCAACTTCTGCAAGAGTGGAAAGAAAAAATTACAAAATGGAAAGATACGACACCTACTTCTATATCTACATCTGAAATACCTCGAAGCAATATAGTTCCTGTATCTTCTCCAACTCCTCCAACAATTAACATTCCAATCCATCTGGATTCATCAAAAATTAATATCGATGAGGTATGGAACATGATAGACAAAAAATCACTATTCAAACTCTCATGGGGCTTAAGAGGAAAGGCAGGACAGGATCAAGAAGAAGATCATGAAAAACTATTCCAAGATTGGAAAAAACGAATTGAATCTGAAAAATTATTTGAACCAAGTGCTGTTTATGGTTACTTTAATTGTCACAGCCAAGATGAAAAATTAATAGTTGATAATCCTACAGGTGAGAAAATTGTGTTTGATCTTCCAAGGTCTACCAAACCCAAACATCTTTGTCTGGCAGATTATTTTGGAAAAGACGACATTGTTGCATTTCAAGCAGTAACTGTAGGCAACAAAGTAGCTGATGTTATCGAACAGTGGAACCAAGAAGACAAGTATACAGATGCCTACTATTTGCATGGGCTTGCAGTTGAATTTGCAGAAGGAATGGCATCTTGGATAAATAAAAAAATAAAATCTGAACTATCAATTCAAGGAAAGGGTTGTCTTCGATATAGCTGGGGATATCCAAGTTGCCCAGATGTATCCCAACACAAACTTGTTTGGAAACTTTTATCTCCTGACAAATATGGAATGACATTAACTGATTCAGGGCAGATAATACCTGAGCAGTCAACTGCTGCAATTATCGTTCATCATCCTGATGCAGAATACTTTGTTCTCTAAGCAGGTTTATTTTCTAAAAATTTGTTTAAACCTGTAAAATCACTTGGTGATGTAATTAATACATCACCTGCAATGCTGTGTACTTGATTTAAAAACTCATCAAAGTTTTTGCTATATTTGGCAAGATCTAAATTCAAAAATTTAGCAGAAGACTCATTTTTTTCTGAAGGGAACAAAACAATTGGAATTACAGAATATCCTTTGAGGTTATCAACTAAAATTTGGACTTGTTCGACATTTTGGACAACTTGGGTGATGAACCCTTTTGGATGCGCATCTAGTTTTTTATTTATTTTTGAAAAATTAGGCTGGTTTGATATTGAAAGATACAAATCAATTTTAGAGTCTACTTTTTTTTCTTTTAACATCTTTACTACCTTGCTTGGAACGAACCCTGAATCTTGCTCTCCTGTTTGTGGAGGGTCGCCCATTAGGACTAGGATCCCCGAAAATCCAAACGAAATCGCCTCTTGAACAAAGACCTCAATTTCTTTTTCATTTTTGTCCCTAACTCTGAGACTAACTGTCAAAGGAAGATTCGGGATTTCTTTTCTAATTAT
>JAOTVS010000059.1 GCA_029863275.1 Candidatus Nitrosopumilus sp. | reverse complement strand
TTCCATCTTGGGCAACAGCAAGTTGTCCAGGTGAAACAAGTGATATTGATGCCATAACCATTACGGCACCTAGAGCTAAAATCACAAAAAGTGATTTGGACTCTTTGAGATTTAATTTGCTCATTAGTGTATAGAGAGTCAATTCAGTATTAAAACCAAACGTCACCATCTTACTATATATTTAAAAGGAAAATTTTTATTGATTTTCAATGGCTATGGCAACAAAGAAAAAACTTTCTTTGCAATTGACTACAATTTTTGTAATCACTATTCTAATTGTTGGAACAATACAATTTGTCTTTGCAAAAGACGATAGAACACGACTTGAAGCTGAGCTAATTAACACATTAACTGGAAAAGATGATGGAAAGGCAAAATTTGAGCAAAGATCTGATAGAGTTACTTTTTCAGTAGAAATTGAAGACCAAAAGTCCAATTCTTCTTTTACGATTAAGGTAGATGGAACAAGTTTGGGAGTATTTACAACTAATAATTCAGGCTTTGCAGATTTTAATCGGGACAGTAGAGATGGTGATAATATTCCCTCAATAACCTCCGGAACCCTGATAGAATTAATTGATTTAAACGGAAATGTAGTACTTTATGGAAAAATGATTAGAATAGATGGCTCTATAGATTCTGGCTCTCCAACTCTCCCAACAGAAAACCCACCAGCCTCAACCACTAGTGTAATTATTCCATTTGGGGCCAAGGACAAAGATGTATCGGAATTTTATGTTCCGAGTAGCATCTCTATCAGCTTATCTGAAACTGTTACTTGGACCAATGAAGATAATACAGAACACACCGTCACAAGCATATCAGATGGAATATTCAACAGTGGATTATTTGGAACAAGTCAATCATTTTCACATAAATTTACAGCAGATGGAACATATCAGTACTTTTGTCAGCTTCATCCTTGGATGACTGGAACAGTAATTGCAGGAGTAGGTGGAGATATCTCTACGCCAACACCTCCTCCTTCAGATACTCCTTTACCACCACCTGAACCACTACCACCAGGATCTTCTCAATTTACTATAACAATTCCAACTGGTGCTGCAGAACAAACAATTACAGAATTTTATTCCCCAAATTCAATTTCTGTAAAAATTTCTGATTCAATTAACTGGCAGAATTCTGATATTGGATTTCATACTGTTACTAGTGGAACGGGAGCCGCAAATGGATTATTTGATAGTGGATTGTTTGGTCCTGGGAAAACATTTTCACATCAGTTTACATCTACTGGGACCTTTGATTACTTTTGTGCAGTTCATCCATGGATGACTGGAAAAGTAATTGTAGAAGCAAGTGGGGATTCCTTTACACCACCAACTGAACCGATAACACCAGCTACCACAGGTCCTACTTTAAATTCTGATCCAATACCAATTCTTTCACCTAGTCCATCTAATTTCACCATAGCTATTCCCCCAGGTGCTGCACTTCAAACTGTTGATGAGTTTTATTCACCACAAAGACTTTCAATCAATTCTGCAGACTCGATAACATGGCAAAATAAAGATGATGCATTTCATACTGTGACGAGCACTGAAGGGAAATTATTTGATAGTGGATTATTTGGACCTGGAAAATCCTTTTCCTTTCAATTCAATAATGCCGGAAATTTTGATTATATGTGTATAGTTCATCCCTGGATGACTGGTAGTGTTATAGTGATAGCTCAAGAAAAATTAAATCAAAATGAAGTATCTAAAAACCTTCTTTCTCCATTAAAACAAATGAAAAAAGGAACTAATGCAAAAGATGTTCAATGTAGAACAGGATTTAATCTGATTTTAAAAGTATCAGGTGATCTAGGAGCTTGTGTCAAACCTTCTAGTTTATCTATTTTAATCCAAAGAGGTTGGGGACAATAAAATTTCACGCAAATGATTTCAAATTTGGAAAAGGTGATCTATGTTTTTGGATCACTTTTATGATGTAATTCATCATGAAGATCTTTGACCATATTTATCAATAAATCAACTTCATGTTTTTCTAATCTTTCAATCTCAGATATTTTTTTAATTATTAGTGACTTGGTATCATACTCTACTGTTTCTCGTTGTTTTAATCGAGAACCAACTAGCCTTGCCCCGAGTGCTGAGATAAAAACACCTATGATTGAAATTCCCCCAAACATTAACCCAATTCCCATTATACGTCCTGCTTCAGTAACAGGAACAACATCTCCATAACCAACAGTAGTGACTGTTGCTGTGGCCCACCAAAAAGCATCAATAAGATTCGTAATTTGTGCATCTTCATGGGGTGATTCAATCAAGTAAATGCCTACTCCACTACTAGTTACTACAAAAATAGAAATTATTAAAAGTGAAATTAGTATTTTCATTTGATTTCGTTTTGTTTCAATATACTAAAAACAACGTGACGATTATCAAATACGATATTTTATAAAAAATGAAAATCAAAAATATTTTTTGCCCTATAGTTTTATCTTACTTAGTCTTCTTCGGGAAGGTCATCAATTTTTAATCGCTTATCAAAAAATAAAGATGCAGTAAGATCACCAGTAACATTGATCATAGTTCGTGTCATATCTAAAATTCTATCAACCCCAAGCAGCAGAACCACTCCAACAGGTGGAATTCCTGCAGCAATGAGAATTGTAGAGAGTATTACGATCCCTGTCCCAGGAGCTGATGGTGCACCAATGGATGCTGCAAGAGCTGTAAGTGAAATTAGCAATATGGTTGTAAAACCTAAATCAATATTGAAGAGTTGAGCAAGAAAAAATACTGCTATAATTTGATAAAGTGCAGTTCCATCCATGTTTATAGTGGCACCCAATGGAATAATGAATTGAGAAACCTTTGGTTTTACCTTTAGTTTTTCTTCTGCAGTTTTAATTGATAATGGCATTACAGCTGCAGAACTAGAAGTGGAAAATGCAAGTAATTGAGGATCCCTCATCATAGAAAGCGTGGATAATATTGGTCTCTTTGCAAAAAATTTGATGATAATAATATAGATTATCATCATTGCAAACAAACCAATCACTACTGTTATCATGTATGCTCCAAGTCCAGCCAGTGCAGAAATGCCAAGCTTGGAAGTAATGCCGGCAATTAATCCAAACGCTGCAAACGGTGCAAGACGCATGGCCCATGATACTACCTTCATGGTGATTTTTTGAATAGACTCTAACAAGTCAAGAATAGGCTTTGAGCTCTCCTTTGGTAATGAAATCATTGAAACTCCAACAATTAAAGCAAAAACGATGATGCTCAGCATCTCTCCGGACATAAAAGATGCTATTGGATTACTTGGAATTACACCAATTAGGCTTTGAGGAATATCATGAAAGGTTACTTCTGTTTTTTCAATAGGCTCTATCTCTACGATATCAAAACTTTCCCTAATCAAGGAGCTGTCAATAAAATTTCCAGGCTCTATTGCAACCACAACCAAAATCCCAATGGTTAGAGCTATTGCAGTTGTTGCAACAAAATATAATGCAACACCTAACCCAAGTTTTTGAAGATGTTCCATACTGCCTGAGGAGGTAAGACCTCTGATAATTGAGGCAAAAATTAGTGGGACTATAATCATTTGAATTATTTTCAAAAATAGATTTGCAGGAATTGCCAACCAATCAATAATTAATTCTGCTGTACCTTTCTCTACAATATTTGCCTCTGGACCTAAAAGAAGCCCTACAACTAATCCCAAGAATAAAGCGACTAGAACCTGTGCCCACAATTTTTTTTTAATTAGATAGGTAATCTGAGGAACAGGATCCTTGAAAGATTTAACAACCATTTTGTTATAAAATTGTCCTCTCTCTCATATATTACAAAGAGATTCGATTCTCAGCACTGAATATAAAAATATTAATTACAATATCGAAAACCTTCGAATATCTTAATTGTAAAATCTACAATATTCTTTTAAAAATAGTAAAATCAGCAAATTTAATTTTTTATGAATAAAAAAATTATTGGATTTACTCAACAGCAATATTTTTGAACAAATTAATCTTAATTATGAATTATTTTTTTTAATTAGTTCTTTTCAAGTGCCATGCATATATCCCAAGGACTAATCACTCGGTCTTCGTGAACTATTAGTGGTTGGGACATGTCATACATTATTTTTGAGATTTCAGAGAGACTCAAATCATCAGAAATTTCTTTGGCATTCTCAAGAGATACAATCTCTACCGGGATTTCTAAAAAATTATCCTTTCCCACAAGAAAATCTAATTTCTCCATTGTTTCAATAATTATTCTATCGTTTATGAACTGGTTAGTTCCTTTAGCCATTATTTTTCGACTTTTATTTTCCAACATCATTTTCATTACATCTCCAAAGGTCGCATCAGGATCAAATGTCACAATCTTCTTTCTAGGAATTTCAGATATATGAAAATCAGGATTACTGTTTATCCCAATCTCCAACAATTTTTTTGAGGAAATAACAGAATAGTCATCATTTCCCACATTTAAAATCGCAAAAGCTCTTCCTACTGCTTTCCAAAGAGAGATTAGTTCTTTGAGGGTTGTATCTGGAGTTACCACATTTAGTCGATTATCCATAACTTCTTCTACAAATTTCATTTCAAAAAAATCAGAAGAAGGGTTTTTGTACACTCCTTGAATCATTTCCCGACCTCCTACAACTCCTATAGGTTTAGTATTATCACGAACCACCACAGAATCTGTAAAAGTTTCTAAATATTGAACCAACATTCCACCTACAACCTTTACCTTGGCATTTTTTCTAACATTTACACAAGGAGTAGAGATAAGAGAATTTCCTAATAGTTCACTGAGGGGAGCTTTGGAAATAAATGAATTTGATCCTGTCAAGATTAACGATTTGACTGTATGATCAATGTATTTGAAAGTGGATTACAAAAACCAACGGTGAAAATCATTATACCTTTTAAGGCAGCAACTTGCAGAAAAGAATTACATGTTGGAGGAAAAGGATCACCCTCTAAAAGAAAAAATTCAAGCGTTATTAGAGGAAGCTAAAATTGAGAAGGTTTCAACTTATAACAAGATGCTAAACTATACAATAGAAATTTTTGAAACCCAAGGACTTGGACAAGAATATTATGGTTATCACAATATTGATCATGAATTAGAAGTCACTTACATTACATTACTTGCTGCAACTTGGGAGAAAAAGATACAAAAATTAAATAAAAGTGATATTGAGTATCTCTTTACCGCAGCATTATTTCATGATTTTGATCCGCAAAAATTAGTTGACAGACCACACGAAGAAAGTGTAATTCAATTTATTTCTCTTGATAGGGAATTAAAAAAATTAATTGACGAGGCAGAGCTAGACATTCAAATTATTATGGCATTAATTTTGAGAACTTCTTATCCTTGGACTGGCGAGCTCAAGAAAAAACCAGAAAAACTTATGAAAGAATGCTTTGAGCGCTCTGAAATCACTAGAAACAAACCTGAAAAACAAACACATTATGAAGAATTGGGTTGGTTTTTGTCAGTTGCAGATAGAATTGGTGGGTATGCCATTGGAGATTTTTCAGATTCAATGGAGAAAGCAAAAAAAAATGCTCATGCATTTGCTTGGCATCAATCATCAATTGTACGAATGTCTGTAAACTATTTTGAAACTCTTCTAAATACAGAATCACAAATGTGTAGACGGGTGTTACACGCCCTTCCTCCTGAAATAAGAAAAAATTTTATGGATACAGTCTTGGCCTTTATGAACCTAAGGCAAAAAGAGATTCGAATTGAATCAAAATTTGAATTTGAGAATCAGAAATTCCAAACAAAGCATGATTCAGTTGAGGAGCGTAGTTCCAATGATTACATCCATGCACTAACCTCTATTTACAACGAATTGCCACAGCCCTTACAACTACAAAAATTTGGATTTGCAAATTCAATAATGGATCCTAATACCATTTTAACAACCCTTAGACTAAGTGACAAAAAAAACACCATAGTAGGTTATGCAAAAGGTGGTCCACTTGAAAATTATGATTTGTATGCAGGAGTTGAAGATGAAAACTTTGGTAAAAAGAATACCATATTTTTAGAACCAATTGCAATGAAAATGGGATATTGGGGACTAGGAGGTGGTACCAGATTAAGAAAGGTCTTCTCCTTGATGGCAAATACCAAAAGATACAGATACTTGACAAGTTTTGCCCTACGAGATTTAATTCAAAAAAAGATGGGTTCAGAAAATGTAGAATTTGTTACAATGATTGATCCTGAACACTGGGATTATTACAGAGTAGATCTTTTAGCCGGAATTGTCTGATTTTGTAAAAAACGTTAATGTCTTAAAAAGAATTTAAATTATAGTTGTAACGAATTATTCAATAATGGGACATTTGCGATCAATTAATTTAGCAATTATTCCACTTTTTGCATTATTTCTAATACCTGGACTTATCCCAATATCAAATGCATTTGCTCAAGAATATGAGATGCCTGATATTGCAATGGGGGATTTTGAGATGCCAACTCCAGAGGAAATGGAAAAAATGATGCAACAACAAAAGGTTAGTGGCAAATACATGAATTCTGAGCATGGTGTTGAGGTAGTGATTCCTAATGGATGGAGTGGAATGTCATCAGAGTTTAAGGATCCAACAAGCGGTGATTGGATTTCAGGATTTCAAGTGATGAAAGGTGGTTTTGAGTCTAACATGTCCTCTATGCAAAATGGAGAATTTGAAATTATTGCACTAAGTATTATGGATAAGCCTGAAGAAGAAACTACAGATCCGCCTGATGTCAGACCTCCAAGTGAGAATTTTGATGTAGATTGTAATGTTATCACCATGGAAAAGGTATCTGTAAATAACAAAGACATTATGAAGGTGGAGGCCCAGTGTGAAGGTGATATTTCAATGAAATCAAGAATGTATCACTATGCAACCAATGAGAAAATTATCTCTTTTGCATACATGACATCTCCTTCTTCCGAATTTGAAAATAACATTAACAACTTTGAAGATTCTGCAAAAACACTCAAGATTGCAAATCAAATTAATGTTCCTTATGTAATTCCAGAAGATTGGAACCTTGGGGAAGCAATATCTGATGCAAGAGACACAACCGTAGAGGCTATATCTGAAACTGC
This sequence comes from Candidatus Nitrosopumilus sp., assembly GCA_029863275.1. Classification (GTDB taxonomy): domain Archaea; phylum Thermoproteota; class Nitrososphaeria; order Nitrososphaerales; family Nitrosopumilaceae; genus Nitrosomaritimum. The sequence continues at coordinate 665 of JAOTVS010000059.1, read as the reverse complement.
AGAGGCAACAGAAGAAGTATTGTCTGAAACTGCAGAGGCAACAGAAGATTTAGCATCTGACATTACAGCTGGAATTGAAGATGCTACAAATGAAGAAGGTGGAGGCTGTCTAATTGCAACTGCAGCATATGGGACAGAACTTGCACCACAGGTACAATTCCTCAGAGAAATCAGAGATAACACAGTAATGAGCACATCATCAGGAGCTTCATTTATGACTGGATTTAACCAACTATACTATTCATTCTCCCCAACAATTGCTGATATGGAAAGAGAGAATCCAATCTTCCAAGAAGCAATTAGAGTTTTCATCACTCCAATGATATCTAGTCTATCTATAATGACCTTGGCAGAAGATGGAAACGAAGGACAAGTTTTAGGATTGGGACTTTCAATAATTGCATTAAATCTTGGCTTGTATCTAGCAGCCCCAGCAGCAATTGGATTTACCATTAGTAGACGTTTACAATTAAAAAATCAATAATTCTGTAAAATATTTTAATTCTAATCTGAACAATAAGATAATTATATTAATATTAATTATTTTTTGGAATTAATTTTTAATTTTTCTTCTTTTCTTCAAGTGATAACAAATCCATTATCTTTTGAGGAGTTACTACTCCAATAACATTATGCTCCGGAGTCTGTGAAATAACAGGCACTAC
>JAOTVS010000058.1 GCA_029863275.1 Candidatus Nitrosopumilus sp. | reverse complement strand
TGGGAGTCTCCCAGTTTATATCAACACCATCTAGGTTATTTTTTAAAACAAAGTCTGCAATGTTTGAAACAAAATTTGCTCTTGCTGTAGGGTCTTTACTCATTGGAGGAAAACCATCAGAAGCCCCCCAGCCTCCAACAGAAATAGTTACTTTTATTCCCATTTCATGTGTTTTATCTCGGATAGTTTTTAGGTCGTTTGTGTTAATTGCGCCAGTGTTAAGACTTCCATCAGAGTTTGGCCATATATGAAAATAAATAATTTCTGTAAGGCTAGAATAATCAATAGAATCAATATTTCTCGATTCCCAATAAGGAAAATATCCTACTATTTTTTTAGACATTGCATCTGCTGTTTGAATGTTCATCGGTATAAACTGAAATCCTAATAAGATAATTAAAATTCCAAAAATTATTGGAGTTGATTGTTGTGTGTTATTTACTACCTTGGCAAATTTCATTGTAACATTATTTTAGCTACAATATTTAACCACAATTTACGAATGTTAAACACCTGTTTTAGATCTGTAAAATTAAATTAAAATTCATGGTATTAGATGTGTCTTACAAATCTAATACCATGATGTGCTAGGTAACAAAATTTTCCATATTTTATATATAACCCCGATGGACGATTTATCAGCAAAATCAAGATATTCCAGCCACATGTGTTGGATCGATTAGATTTTTGTAATCCTTTCAATTGTGAAGAGGTGAGCAAGTTTTCAAAGTAAGGTTCAGATAATCCTGATAACTTCTACGCGTGCTTTAAATTCTAAAATTTGTTCTTCAAATATAGGAAATCAAACCCTTGTCACTATCGCCCGATATTTGAACTGGTTTGATCTCCTTTTTTTATTAATTCCAGGATTTCCTCAGTTTTCAGTAAATGATGATTTTTTAAAACTAGTTTGTAAAAAACAATTACTCTAAAAATTCTTATCACAAATTAAAACTTAAATTTTTACATGAAAAAAGATGTCCAAAATAACGAGGACGAGGAAAGGCCAGAATGGGCATGGCTAATGAAAAGAATGACTAAGGAAACTTGAAATTAGAAATTTTGTAATTCCTTGAATTGAGCTTTTGTAATTCCAAGAATCACTTTCTCACCTAACCCCCAAATTTCAGATTTTGAGATGGTTTTAGTATGAACTAGTCCATCTGTAATCTCAATTGATTCAAACTCTTTTGTATCAGGGTGACGGTGAATGTTTTTTACTTTTCCTATTTTACGCCTATCCATATCAATTACCGGGATTCCTATCCTTATTGGTGGCCTACTAAGAAGAAGTGTCTTCTCTGTAATTACATCAATGTAATCATCTGCGAGAAAGTAATCTCTGCGAAAACTTTGATGTATGGTAACTCCACAGACATATAGAGTGTCAGGATTTATGTGGATATGTTTGACCTTACCGTATTCTATTCCTTCTCTATCAATGACTGTTTTTCCAGGAAAGGAATCAGCAGCCATCATGTGTTCTTTGGTGTCTTCTAGTTTTACTGACATGATTCATGGTTTGAATATTTGTTTATCATACCAAATATCAGAATTTTCTATCAATGAGGTTAAATTACTTGACAAAATAAACTGAACGTGGTAATTGACGCAAATCTTTTTCGGGCCTCACTTATCACAAAAGGAAGAGTAACTAAGAAACTACATTCAGTTACTCTTCGTGGGGTTAAATACAATGATAAAATTTACTTTTCAAGACATAGACCAGATTCAGACTGGTTCAAAAATGCAATTGCAAACCCTCATGTAACAATCAATTATAATGATTCATCATATTCAGGAATTGCAAAAATTGTAACTGATGAGAGTTTAAATCAAAAGATATCTAAATTAAAATACCCTGGTGAAAAAAGAGCAGAAGAAAAAAGAGTTGCAATTGAAATTACACTATATGGATAATCGTAGTAAGACCTCGTCGATCAAGCTCCACATCATTTTCTATTTCACTTACAGTAACAGTAAAGGATACGACATCTCGCTGTTTTGCATTTTCTAGATGAAGTTTAAGATGTATATCCATTAGTTCAAATTCAGAGTCTGGCAAATTTGTCTCATCAAAAAACGCATCGCATGTAGACTCTATCCGAAATCGATCATTTTTAAAATGAAAACCCAATTTTGTTTTCCTTTCTTTTCTACCAGCTGCCTTTACATTAACATCAATAATCCCAGGTTTTGCCATTGTATAGCTTGATATCCCATTTACAAAAACCCCGATTTGAAATGGCTTTCCGGCAGTAGATTCAGCCATTTTTTGAATTCCATCGTTCATCACTACGTCAACTGCCTTTATGGTCTGGGCTACCTTTGCAATCCACTCATTAGTTCTCTCAATAGTACTATTGATTCCTGCCCGTCGTTTCTTGTCCTCCTCTTCTCCAAGTTTGTAATAATCAACCCAGGCAAAATAATCATTGGCTATATCTTTGATAAAATCAATACATGTTATTTTGTAATCATTGACGTTGTCAGTTCGCAGTGATGCATCATCTACCCGCAATCCATCATAATCCATCGGTAAAGCCATTACTGTATGGTAAACCAAACATCTAAAAAAACCAATCATGCCTAGTATTAATGATAATAACCCGGTATGAATTGAAAAGATTATGATATTCTCAGACATTGTTTTGGATCTTCAACAACAGTTGAAAAGAGAGTTGGCACAAATCCGTTTTTTATTAAAGAAAAATCCAGCAATCGGATATTCCAAAATAGTTGAAATTGGAAAAGAAGTTGGTAAAAAATACAACATCAAGTTAATAGTCAATTTTCCAAAGGAAGGTAGAATAGACGAGTATGAAATGTATGGAAAGCGAGACCTTAGTTTAATTGTAGATTATGAGAAAAAAAGATTTCCCATCGATAGAAACATCATCAAAGAGAAGGCAAAGGAGATTTTAGAAGATATTCAAATAGAGGATGCCTACATGTATGATGATAAAGAAGGAGTAAGAGTATTTACCAAAGATTGGAAAATAGACATTCTTCCTCATTCTGTTCACATTTGGACTGAATTTGATGAAAAAGTTACAGAGTTTTGTGATTGGCTGCTTGAAAATGTTTATCAGATGAATCCTAAAAAAAGTAAACAAATTTAGATATTTTCTAATTTTTCTAATAATTCTTGAGCTTCAAAATTTTTAGGGTTAATTTCTATAATTCTCCTGCAGCATTTTATTGCTTCATCTTTTTGCTCTAATGATAAATGTGCATTTGTTTTAACAATCAAAGTTTCTACATCGTCATCTTTTAAGGCAAGTGATTTTTCATAGTATGTAAGTGCTTTTTTTGAATCATCAAGAATAGAGTAAATACTTCCAACAATAAACCAAAAATCAGGATCATTTGTAAATTTCAACTCTATGTTTTTAGCAAATTCAATTGCTTCAGCATAATCACCTTTATTGATCAATTTTTGAAGATGTCGTTTTGGATAAATAATCAACCTGTCATCAATTCCAAATATTCTGTAAACCCATCTAATTTAATCAATGTGAATTCGCATATACTAAAATAATTTACAATTAGGAAGAAATTTTCATAATTCCTTCTTTGATGAGCCACTGAATTCCTTGGACAAAGGAGCCATCATCAATATCACCATTAGCCCACCATCCTGCATTGTTTTTAATCCATTCTGGAATTTCATTTCCTCCAGAACTAGAGCCCTGAGTGGTTGGAGGAATCTTCATAATTCCTTCTTTGATGAGCCATTGAATTCCTTGGACAAAGGAGCCATCATCAATATCACCATTAGCCCACCATCCTGCATTGTTTTTAATCCATTCTGGAATTGTCGTGGGAATCGGAGTAGGATCAGGAATACTTTCGCCTGAACGAGCAGCAACTGGAATATCTAGTTTCAGGTAATCAGTTGCAGAAGATGGGACAACTCCTTCTGGTGCAAGACCATAAATCCAAATTACATAATGTGCAATCCCTGGATCTTCTTCCACTATCAAATCAAGCTGAGCTTGTCCTGATGGGGAATATAGGAATTGTTTGTTGTCCTCTTGTGCAAGTGATCTTAGCGGAGTTAAATTTTCATCAACTGCTAGAAAATCATATTGCACTTGATTGAGAAATTCAGTATCATCAAATTTACTTATGAATTTTATTAGAAATTCCATTGGACATCCCTGAATTGGATTTTCAGGTCCATAAAATACATGAACTTGATAATCAAAATTTTTAGTTGGTTTTTTTACTGAAACCTTGTCATAGTGTGTTTCGCATCCAAGTTGAGACAGTAAGAGGTTAGTTGGTATTATATCCTCAAATGGATCTGTCTGTACATTTTCTTCATATTTTAGTAATTGGAATTTATATTCTGGAGGAGGAATCCCTTCTGAGACATGAGTTAAAGTATTTGCTTTTATCGGAAAGGGAAAGTCATCTACAATCCATACCTTGCTTGTAGCGCCACCCGTTTTCCAGGTGACTAAAACAGTTTCAAATGTTCCTGCAGGGACAGTTATTGTTTCAATTGCAGTTGGAATTACTTGTTCTCCACCAATATTTCCAATTTTCCCCCAAGACTTGGCAGTGAAAGCTTTTGGAGTTTTTCCACCTTCCGTATAACCCGTTGCAAATGCTGAAAGCCAAGCAATTGAAGACTTGAAAGCACCTCGATAAAGTCCTAGTTCTTCAGATCCACCTGTAGGTTCTGGAGCAAGTTTGCCTAGCTCCATCTCTCCTTTGATAATCTTGCTTCCATCCCAAATTACAACTTCTGCAAGCCATTTGTCCTCACTTCCAACTTTTTTGTCACCTTTAATCCACATATCCATCTCAAACTCCGTACATTCTTTGTAATCAACATGACACATTGAATAAGAAAAGAAATCACCTTTTTTGAGTCCCTCGCCTGCCCACCAGGTACCAGGCTTATCAACTCCACCTTGTTGAAATTGTGCAAACGCAGCGGGAGTAATAGCAGAGCCTAGAACTAAATTCAAAATTATGGATAGAAGTATAATGTTATTCAAATCTGAGAAAAATTCACGTAACAGATAGTTAAAGGTTATTCAAATAAGCAAATATAGAGGAAAATCGTCTAAAATTTTAGACATGTGTGATTGCTCAAAGGTTCACCTATTTGAGGTAGAGTTTAAGCTTGATGGAATGATTGTTGTTCCTACTCACAAAAATTGTGGTTTTGCACTTGGGGAAAAACAAGCTGATAAATTTCAACAGGAATTGGTAAAATCATGGGGCCTTGAAGAAGAAGAATAGTCAATAAATAAAAAATAAAAATTGAAATTTACTGTTAAGACATTTGTCCAACAGCTTCTTTACAAACGTCAGTAGAACATTTGCAATCTGCACTGCATATGCAATGTCCTTGCATTGCACAATCGCAGGAATAATCAGGATCGCCGCTATCGGCTTCGCATCCACATGCTTGATCTGCCATGAATACTCAAGGAATTTACTTATTTTAAAAGGTTAGTACAAGCCTAAAGAATTAACGGGAAATCGAGTTTAAAATATCATTTGCAGAGTTTTGGACCTTGTTTGCCTGTCGCTCAAGCAGATTAGAATCAACCTCAACATCAAAGGACACCTTCAAAATATGGATAAGATCAGGTTGTTTTTCAATAGAATTTTGATATTTTACAAAATTTTGTTTATTGATAAACCCCAGATAAAAATAGCAATCGGCCAACATCGAATTTTCAATAAAATGCCGATATGTTTTCTCTATGAGTATTGAGTGTTTATTTTTCTCAACTAGGTCAGAGAATCCAATGGTTGATTTTACCATTCTCTCCAAAAGAGATTGGGTTGCCCTTTCAATACCAACTGTTTCATTTACAATTGAGATTTGTTCATTGATAAGATTTTTTTCAAATTTTCTTAGGGCGTCAAGCATATGTGTGGGACCAGAGGTGCAATTATTTATCGCCAAGATGGCCTCTGCTAAATAATATGATGCACATTTTTGCCAGCATGATGCAAACACATTTGATTCTTTAATTCCACTTTTTGTTTTTTCACAACAGAAAAGTGATTCTATAAGAGAATTTTTTGCATGATCCTTGTACAGGGTCAGATGTTTTTTTTTAATCTTGGATAAAAACATACGAAGATCCCAAGACTCATCTTGAATTATCTGCATTCTCTCATACTGAAGGAGTTTTTGCGATTTGGATTCAGACAAAGAGCCATGATGAATTTTTACAAAATCGTTTTCAAAATGAATAATCTCATCATTTTGAATTTTGTCATCAAAAATCGTAATATCATAATCACATGAATCAAAAAAAGAATCACCAATTCTACAACCGGTTAAACCTATTGGATAATTAGACCAAGAGTTTTCATCGATTAGGGCCTGGTAATTCATGTTATTTCTTCAATTTGAATTTTGTATAAATGATAAAACTCACTATTGTTTACCAATCAATTCAAAGTGTAAACATTTCCTTTAAATTATGAATATTACTCGTTTTCTTCAAGCTCCTATAGTGTAGTCCGGTTAAGCATTTTGGCTTCTCAAGCCAAAGACTCGGGTTCAAATCCCGATGGGAGCATTACAATTTTGGGAATATAGTTGGACGATTAGATTTTGCACTAATTTTCATGACTGAAATTGCCAAAAACTAGAATAGGTTTTTTCACTAAATACAATTAACTGAAAAATTAGACTCTAATAAAATATCAAAGTAAATTATCTGTAAATCTTATAATGGGAATTAATATCATCACTTTTGGTGGATATGGTAGCTGATATTCCCATGGCCCCGATAATAATTCCGACGAAAATACCAGACATGGTGATTAAAAGTTGATGAAAATCATAATTAGATCTTTCATCAGGCATCTCGTAATCTAAAAAGAAAGCATGATTATTTTTGTATAAATTCCAAAAGAGTCTGTTATTACTATAATCTTGTCCTGGATTATGAAAAATATCAGGTTCAGCCATAGGAATTGGATGAATATGATCAGCTGTTCTTGGTATTATGATACTTACTTCCCTTTTCGTAGAATTATCGAAGGTGAATTTTAGATAATTATTTTTTATCTGATTTTCCCTAAAAAAATCATTAGCCTTTGAAGGTACTACATCATCCAATTTTATTTTTATTCCATGTTGATAGAGATTTTTTGAATCAAATTTTGTATGTTCGGGACTTAATTTGAAGATTGGTTGTTCATCAAAATTGATAAAGCAATCCTCATTTTTTTCACAAATATATTTTTTCATAAATGCTGTGCCTGATTCAACTTCTCTTTGTTCCCAATCAGTATCATTGGTAATCATCTTGACTTTATAGGGAAAATATATTCCCACTGTTCCTACTGCAGAACTATTGAGAGATATCCCGCTGTAACGGAGTTCAATTGAATCTGTATCTCTTGTGTTGACAATTAGAAAATCAATATTGTGTATTTTTATGACATCATTATGCCCAATGCTTATGCCGTCCCTTGTGCGTAAATCATCCCGTGAAGAGAAAACAGGATGTGTGATTATTGCAAGTACCAAAATAAAAAATACGATAATGAGTGCAAATTTTAAGAATGTGATTCTAGGTTCCAATACTCTTTATAGTTTTGATGTTTTAATTCAACTTTTAATTGTGTATCAATTTTATGATATTTCATTGCTAAATTATTTTTTTTCCTAAAAATTCATAAAAGTGGAAGAAAATTTTCATATTTTACGATTTTACTAGTATATTCTTAATTCAAAAAGACTAAAGTTCAATTAATTTCAACTAATCCTTTTAACCATAAGTTATTAAATTAAAAAAATGGTCTATATACAAAAAATCAAATGCCGTGGATTATATTCATTTAGAGAT
>JAOTVS010000018.1 GCA_029863275.1 Candidatus Nitrosopumilus sp. | reverse complement strand
TTTTAGTGATTTTTTTTCCTGCCATGAATGTCGAAATCCTAGAGGTGGCCTTGTTTATAAAAATTATGTAGAATGGATGTGTTCAGAAAAGGTGCCAGGGGCGAGATTTGAACGCGCGACAGCCCGGTCTTCAGCCGAGTGCTCTCCCAGGCTGAGCTACCCTGGCACATTGAAAATTCTTTTTGATGCAAAATTAAAGTTTGTCTTTTTAGATTTTCCAGATATTGTCTTTTTTTCCTTTCCTTTTGTTAATTATACGGCCTAAAACAAACAAAAGATCAGATAACCTATTAATGTATTTTAGACAATCATCGTTAATCTTTTCATGCTCCATTAACGATACAAGACAGGTTTCGGCTCTTCTTACAATGGTCCTGGCAAAATGCACTTGTGAGGCCGCAATATCTCCTCCTGGTAAGATAAAATTAGCAAGAGGAGTTAATTCTAACTCAAAATTATCAATCGTTTTTTCAATTCTAGTCACCATCGAATCGGTAATTCTATTTTTTGTTTGAAGTAAATTTGGGTTAGAAAGATCAGCTCCAGCTATAAACAGCTCATTTTGAATTTGGGTTAAAATTTTTTCAATGTCTGAGTCTAGAGTATTTGTTAAAACTATACCTAGCGAAGCATTCACTTCATCTATTGTTCCATATGCAATTATTCTTAAATTTGATTTTTTTAGGCGTAAATTTCCTTGCACGCTAGTGGTTCCATCATCACCAGTTTTGGTATAAATCTTCAAGACTTTTTGTAGGGTTAATTTACTATTATGTTATTCGACTAAAACTAGCTAGAAAAACTGATTAGTCATATCTTTACCTAAAAAACAATCTTGATATTGGATTTTTTAAACATTGCAGCAAATCTAAAAACTATTTCAAGGCAAGGTTGGATTGATAAACTTTCAATAAACAATCCAGAATCTGTTGCAGACCATACATTCTCCATGGCAATTATTGGAATGATTTTATCGGATTATCAAAATTATGACACTCAAAAAATATTAAAAATGATCCTTCTTCATGATCTGGCCGAATCCATTATAGGAGACTTTACACCAGAGCAAAAATCCAAAAAAGAAAAATCAACTTTAGAAAATAAAGTCATTGAACAAATTTTAAAAAATTTACCAAAAAAACTACAAAAACAATATCTTTCGATTTGGAGTGAATACCAAACAAATGAAACCACTAATGCAAATTTTGTCCATCAAATAGATAAATTAGAAATGGCATTACAGGCAAAAATATATTCAAAACAAAATATATCTTCTAAAGATTTTTCGGTGTTTTTTGATTCTGCAAAAAAAGAAATCAAGGATCCTATCCTTTTAAAACTGCTTGACAAGATAAATAATTAAGAAAAATGTCTGAAACTCAAAAAGATGAATTAATTGAAGCACAAAAACAAGTAATTGGAATACTTTTTGAAGTAGTTAAAAGATTTCAAGCAAATAATGACTTGGATGAGGAATATTTTCAGCTAATCTCAAGCAGTGAAAAAACCAAAAAAAATAAAAAAAGACTCGAAAGTATTTTAAAAGAAAGGGAAGAAAATGGAAAAATTGTTGGACGACTTTTAGAACAATTAGAAGATTAATCCCTACAAGTACAATCATCATCAGAAAGAATTTTTAATTTTAGTGTTTGTTGAAATTTGTTTTGAACATACTGCGCCAAATTTGTAACTCTAATTCGAATTGCTTTATTTTTCCAACTTCCTTCATTTTCAAACCATGATTCAATATCATCTAGATCATATCTTTCACCATTTTCGATTATCGATTTAAAAATAGATTTAATTTCTTCAATTTCAGATTCTTTTATATTGTTTTTATCTTCTACTAGAGTGGTTATTTCATTTAATTTTAGAATTACAGTATTTGTTAAAGGCATTGTTTTTCTTATTTGAAAATAAATTATCTTATTATCTAAACCTATTCTTAATTATTTTGTACTGATGTATATGTTATATTAAAGAAATAATTCAAATTAGAACGAATCATTTCTAAATTGCATTAAAATTATTTTTGTAATGAAATCAATGTTTAGAAACTCCATAATAATAACATCGAAATTTTTTAGAAGGAAATTTTGTAAATAATCTAATAATGACTTCTATTCTTACATTTTCTATCATTTGGTTTTTATCAAAAAATTAAAAAAAGACTGTTTTTATATTATCTTAAAATTTAATATACTATGCAATATTTTCAAGCATTAAAGTTAGGTCAAAAAAGAGTGGCAGCAGCTCGCGAATATTTAAATAAAATCACAAATGGTAAAGCTATGCCTGCTTTGGCTTTAAGGGATAATAAAACTAATGTATGGGATCCTGTAGGTGAAGAAAATTTGTATGCATTTGTAGATGAAACTGCCGGATTTGTTTTGACAGATACTAGTGGTTACATTTTAGCTCTAGTTGATAAAAATGGTATTTCCAAATCAATTGTACAAGGTGTAACTCAGGTTCAAAAGCAGCAATTTGAAAAGGCATTCCATTCAGACAATATTGAAGAATTCAAAGGAAAAGTAATTCTACCTGTATAGATAAATTAACAAAATTTGTGCTTAATTTTATCCCCAAACCTTTTTGAAGGAATGTCTATGAATTTATTTAATGAAAAAACATTCTCAAGAGGTTGAAGTTAGCGGGCATTTGATTGATTCTATGATTTTAACCAAAATTTTTGATAAGATAATGAATTATGGTGGAGAATTTGAAATTTTAGAATTATCTGTTGGTAAAAAGAAAAAAGATTCTAGTTATGTGCGACTTTTAGTTACTGGAAAAAATGCTAAGCATTTAGAAGAAATAATAGATGATATTCATAGGGAAGGGGCTGTTCCCCATAATGAAAAACAAGTCAAACTAAAAAAGGCTCCAAAAGATATGGTAATGCCAGATAATTTCTATAGTACTACAAATAATGATACGTGGATATTTCATAATAACTCGTGGGTTCCAGTCGAGAACCAAATGATGGATAAATGTATTGTAGTAAAAAAAAACACTGCATTCTGCGTTCCAATTAGAGATGTAAAAAAAGATGATCTAGTTGTCGTCGATGAAATCGGTGTTAAAGTAACACCTCCTCAAAGACCACGTAACCAAGCAAATATCTTTGCCTTTATGGGAAGTGGTAGCTCAAGTGAAAGACCCACACAACATATTGCAAAAAAAGTTGCGCATGATATTATTCAAACAACGCGGAAGGGGGGCAAAATAGTAATAGTTGGAGGTCCTGCCATTGTACATACTGGTGCTGCTAATTCTGTAGCAGAATTAATCAAAGGAGGATTTGTTCACGGAGTACTTGCGGGAAATGCGTTGGCAGTTCATGATATTGAATATGCTACACTAGGTACTTCTTTAGGAATGTATGTTCATGATGCCACGTTAGCTAAACGTGGGCATAGAAACCACATGGATACAATAAACGCAGTATTCAAAGCAGGATCTATTCCTAAAATGGTCCAGCAAAAAAAGCTAAAAAGTGGCATATTTTACGAATGTGTAAAAAACAAGGTTCCTTTTGTTCTTGCAAGCTCTATTCGAGATGATGGTCCTTTACCAGATGTCATTACCGATGTAGCAAAAGCTCAAAGAGAGTACAAAAAAGTTCTCAAAGATGCTAGCATGGTCATCATGATCTCAACTATGCTTCACTCTATTGCCACTGGAAACATGCTCCCTTCAAACGTGAAGGCAATTGTAATTGACATTAATCAACCCACAGTTACAAAATTAATGGATAGAGGCACTTGGCAAGCTTTGGGAATAGTAACTGATGTGGGTGCTTTCTTACCCATGGTAACTCAAGAGATTAAGAAATTAAAATAATCAGGTTATTGTTTGTAATCTTGGATGTAAAACATGGTATCCATTTTCATTGAATCTAATAGGATATGTCTGTTCACTATGTTTTGTTCCCCTCATTTTGATAACCTGAATTGATCTTTCCATTGTATTTGTTTTTTGAACATGATTTAAGATTACTATTCCTGATGCTTCATACCACTCTGGAGGCGTTTTAGAATCCAAATTCTCTGAAATAAAAATAGATGTACATTTTTTCTCATCCAACGCATGAATCATTTTTTGAATGCCTTGCCGAGCATTGAATTTATTACCATATTGTATGCTTAAAACAGAAAGTGAATCTACAACAAGACGTTTTGCATGAATTTTTTTTATTCCCTGCAAAATTAGCTGTGTTAAATGAGTAAATGGAAATGGTTCTGTCCCATACAAAGGATCTCCTGATTCAAATGTTTCGTCATTGGTCTTAAATGGTCGTGCATCGACTATCAGAATTTTTTCTTCGTCCATCAGCTTTTCGATGTTCCAGCCATAACTACGAAAATCATTAATTAATTCTTGTGGACTTTGTGTTAGGGTTACAAATATTCCTGGTTCTTCAAAATCGAGAGCTCCATTATGAAGAAATTGCATTCCAAAAGTTGTTTTTCCACTACCAGATTCCCCTGATAGCACAATTGTTTTTCCCTCCTTTAGTCCTCCATCTATAATTAAATCAAACCCGGGTATTCCTGTACGAATTTTAAACTCTGAATTACTCACAATAACAAGCAAGTAATTTTCTATATAAAGAGGTGTGAGTTTATCCGATATACACAAAAAAAAATATTCTGTTTTGAGACTAAAGTGGAATTGATTTGGATTTAGACCACAACAAATCAAATAATAATTTTTTCGAATAAATCATCGCAGATGAATTTGTCCACATTGCAGATATATTTTCTTTTCCTGATTCAGAATTTTTCATAAAAAATAATATTTCTTCGTTATCTTTAATTACAAAACAAATATTTCCACCTATAGTAGATGGAAATTTTTTAACATTAGTTCTATCGATATCATCATACACATATAGAGTTCTATCTGATGAATTTGTTAGAATTTTTAAATCAACGTCTGACTTGTCTAGTGGTTCTAAAAAGTTTGCATGATAGAATTTTAAAAAGTCTTTTTCATTTCCAATTATTTGAAATTCTTTTTTGGTATTTCTAATCATATCATTTATTTTCCCATATATTTGATTTTCTCCTTGTAGCATTTGAAATTTATCCTCCTTTTCAAGATCAGGTTCATTGTGGTAATTTGGAATGGTGTTCCAAATTTTAGTTACCTCCTCTTCTTGTTTTTCTAATTTTCTAATTCGTTCTTTTTCAGTGTTGACCATTGATTTAATTGCATTAGATAAGGGTAAGGCAGAAAATTTAATCGGATGCTGAAATGTCGCAGAAACAATTCCTTTGTTTTGAAGGGTTGTTAGAAGATGATATGTCTCAGTTCGAGGTAGCTTTAATGCTCGACAAACCTCAGGTGCTGTTTTTGAACCATATTTTCCTAAAAATATGTAAACTTTACATTGGTTTACAGTTAAACCAAATTTTGAAAATTGTTCTTGTAATTGATCTATTGATTGTTTATGCTCATAAGAACTCGAATCCGGATCATTTTCAAAAATAGTTGATTGGTTATTTTCAGTCAAATTTTGCACTCCTGGTTTGATCAGCCAAAACAGTTTGATTTAGAGGGAGCATGTCAAATACCTTTGAGTAAAATGATCGTGTCTTTAATTTTTGATAGCAATTTGTTCTAATTTTATTGCTAAAAAAAGGACAATCAGGCGTAATTTTATTTATCAATTGAATTTGTTTCATTATTCACACCCCACAGTTAAGATCGATTTAAAGGCAAATTTTTCACGGATGGTATCGGTTTTAATGAATGCCAATTCATATGGTCCATCATACTGTTCATATCCGATGCCTGCTAACTCTTTTTTAATTCCGGATTTCATTAATTGCTCAAGGCTATCACGTGTATTCTTTAACCGTTCGGATTCTTTTTTCATCTCTTCAAGTGATTTAAAATACAATTCAAGCTCGCCTCTTGTTCCAATCCCATTGTAAAGATGTAATCCCTGATAATCTATCCAATCTTCGGATTTTCCTTTTTTAGAATTTTTCTTACCTTCAGTTTTTCTATTCTTGTTTTTTTTATTGTCTCGTTTTTTATTTTCTGGATTTTTATTATCATTTTTCTTGTCTTTTGTTTTTTCTGGGTTTAACTTCTCTTTTAAATCAGATAATTCTTCAGTATTATTTTGTTCAACATCGCGTATTTTATCACCAATTAATTTTGACTGAAGAGTTATTTTATCATCTAAAATTTTAATTCTTTCATCCAAGGATTCTCGTAATTCTGTAATTGAATTAAAACGAGAAATTTTATTTTCCATGACTAAGGTGCCTCATTTATCCTTGTACTAGTTGAAGGTGTTTGATTTGTATTATTCATCCTTGTACTAGTTGAAGGTGTTTGATTTGTATTATTCATCCTTGTACTAGTTGAAGGTGTTTGATTTGTATTATTCATCCTTGTACTAGTTGAAGGTGTTTGATTTGTATTATTCATCCTTGTACTAGTTGAAGGTGTTTGATTTCCTACATTTTGATTTGAATTATTTGGAGAGTTTTGATTCATAGGAGTTTCTGAGTTTTCAGATGGAATACTATCCGAATTTATCTTTTGGATTTTTTCTATTTTTCTGGTTACGGCCTTTAAGAATGTAATATTTTTATTTTGAATAATTTTTTCGTTTTTACATAATTCTATTATTGGAGATATGGCATTTTTTAAAATTTGAGCAATTTTTTTAGTCGAAAATTCATCTAATCGTTTTTGTATTACTTTTCCATTTGATTTTTTTATTACAATATCTAACGAAGGTGTTAAAGTTATTTTCGTATTATCTTCTTCGTTAAACACCTTAGGTGGCAATTCTACGGAGAATCCTAAAAATTCAGTTATAATTTTTAACGAATTATACAACTCATCAATTACATTACCCTTTTCACTCTCCAATTCATAAATCTGTACAGATTCATCTACGAGTAAATCTGTACTCTTTAAGACTTCATCAAATTCTTTAATCTCCGCCTCAAAATTTGCTTCCATTAACATAATGGGTCAAAATTTTATAAAGAGTCTAAGTGTGTAAGTTGATGTTACAAACATCTTCTATATTACCCGTACCACTCCAATATAGTTAGTTTGAAGGAAGACATTGCCTTCTGAGTTATATCCATCAAGAAATACGTACATTCGATATCTCCCCTCCGGAATTAACTCACTTGAGACATTTCCTGGTTGCGCACGTGGTCTATCGAATTCAACTGATATAGTATCTCCTGCTAGTATTGCCGAACTATCTTGATTTGGCCCTAAAGGCGTTCCATCAGAAGTTATGATGAATGCTGCATACGATGCCCCCGTATTCTCATCCTCAAAAACCACTCGACTCTGGTACTTTATCCAATTATCTGTTGGACCAGGATTAAATATTCCGATGACTCCTATGTCTGAATTATCATACCCACCATATCCTGGCAATCCTTTATCTGGAAATGGAATTTGTAGAAAACTACTTCCCAATCCAGAAACAACACTGGTATTATCAATTACCATTTTCATATCCAAATTCCCAATACTTTTTGGAACATTTGTCATTTGTAACTTCAACCGTTCTCCTGGTTCGATAACTCGCTGTTCAGTAGTAATTGCTGTAAAATTAATCTGTCCCCAAATGTCACTAGTGGGAGAAGAATACTCTGCAAAATCACTAGAATACTTTATTGGAAAACTTAAAGTCTGGTTAATTATTTTCTCTGGTAATCCAAGATCATTTCCAAATTCATCGACAATATTAATATTAAAATCCATAAGATGCGCACTTGTACCATAATTTGTGTTATACAAATCCTCAACTTCTTGTTCACCGTTTTCATTCAAATCATAGTTATCCCAATGAATAATATCATCAAGCATTCCATGAAAGCCATTAGTCACTGGAGATATTGTATTTGCTCCAATCTGTATGTCTCCGGAGAGGATAATTGTCCCAGTTCCACTATTAAAATCTGAATCTTGCAATATACCATCTACGTACAACTTACAATCATTATCACTTGGCATTACTGCCACAAAATGATGCCATGTGTCATCTCTATAATCTGTTGGACTAGTACAGGTTGCAATCAGAGATGTAAAACTAGCATCTAATCGAAAAACCAGATAACCACTTGGATTTAGATAAATTTCATAGTCATCATTTCCAGTACTATTTTCTCCGTAAAATATCGTCTGATAATCATTTGGTCCTGTGCTATACGCCTTAAACCAACCAGCCGTTGTAGTTGGGCTATTATCAAGATCATTATTATCAGTAATACCAATTAGAGCATATTGATTTCCTGAAAATTCATATGCACCAGCACCTTGGTGTCCTGTGGGAATCCATATGGGTCTTTGAGATCCTGAGGCTAGAGTCATTATCGTATTTGTGGTTGTATCAAGCGGTGAGTTTAAGTCGCTTTCAAAATGATAAGCCATGTCCTCAGCTGTAGATCCTGTGTGTCTCAAACTTTCAGGCATTGAGCTGCTGATATATCTTAAGGTGGCATTCCATTTGCCATCAGGAATATTGACCGTTACATTACCATCTGTATTGGTATAAAAATTGGGAGAAGTGACACTAAAATCAATTATTTCACCTATGTTATCTTCTGGAATTGAGGCCCACATTTGGTGTTGGCCTAATGCATCAAAAGTTTCTTTGTGAAAAAACAATACATTATCAGGTGCAGAAGATGATGTCAAAAATCTGCTTTCCAGAGAACTTCCACTTTCTTCTGCAAATTCTACTACCTTGACTGATACTTCTTTAGATATGGTGTTTTCAGGCACACCATTTAGAATACTTGCATTAAACTGAATTTTGTCTCCATCATCTCCAGAAATTTTATAGGTCCATTCAAAAATGGCACTGTTACCTTTTTCTAACACGGGATGAGGGTCAGGCATAGTGCCCACTAAATCCGCAGTTGCGCCAAGAGGAACGATTTGAAGAATTGGTTGAATATTTGTATATATGGTGTTTTGGGTAGAATTATTTGTCACAGATAACAAAATAGTTGTTTTAAAATTGGTTGGAACCTCTTCAGGCAGTGCAAATAATTGTAAATGTAATGGATCAGTTGACGCATTCACTGAAAATTCTTTTGTAAATCCTCTATCAGTAACTAATTTCATTTTGTAACTTTCAGTTGGGAGAGCAGTAAAAGGTAAAAACTGTAAAATATTTTCTACCATATTTCCTGGTGCAACAGTTTGGTTCAAATCAAATCTATACACCTGATCTACTCCCGTTACATTTTGCACCCATAATCTAGAAAATGAAATTGGAATGTCTCCAGAATTATAAACATCCAAATTTATTTTATTGTTTGCTATAGTCAGTCTTGAAATTTCAAATGATTCTTTTTTACGGTTTTCTCTTTCTTGTTCTGCAGCTATGACATTTTCTGAAAAATCTTCAAATAAATTCATACTAGAAGTCAAATAACTTGCAGCCGTAATTATTACAATTAAGAAAAAAACTCCTCCCACCACAGTTGATAGTGCTCTTCTTTGTTTCATGGCCCCATAACATAAGTTTGATAGATTGATCCCTTTTCTGTAACAGCGGTAATTAGAATCGGATTAGTTGTTGTCCAATTATAAGAAATTTCAGTTGAGATGTAATCATTAATTGCAATACCGCCATTTGTAATTAATAAATTAGTTTTATCAATAGAATTATCAAGTGTTATTTTTGTTACATTTAAACCGACATTTCCAACATTGCTTGTTGTTATATTGACAAATTTAGTGGGATTATTTCCAAACCAAACATTTTCTATAACTAAAAATTCATTTATTTTGTTGACTCCTTCTGAATACGCGGTGGTAATTTCATGTTGCTCATTTGTAAATACACTGTTTGACCAAGCAGTCATCATACTACCCATAACTGCAACAGCAGAAAGCAAAATTCCAGTTGAAACTACAGTAGCTAACGCTCTTCGTTTAATACCCTTAGCCATATAATCAAAGCAAAAAATTCAATATTATCCATCAAGGTGTATTTTCAAAAACTTACAATATGGAAATATTTTTTATGTAAAAACAAGGTTTCTAGCAGAGCGAAAAAGATCTTTTATCTGCATTTTCTCTAAATAAGCCAATTTGTCTCGACATCCCAAAAGAAAACAGAGTATACGTCCAAAGGAGTAAGATTTCAACGAGGTGACCAGGATAGTATAGGTTTTGAAGAGATAAGAAGAGAATACTATTATCGCCAATTATTTGAGTAATTATGCCTAAACAAAAAAGGGACATCATAAAATTTACTCCACCCTTAAAAAATAAAACAACCCCAATTAAGGCAGGAATGAGGATAATCGAGTCTAAAACAGGATATGCTAATAACACTAGAAAATTCTCCTTTTCAAAATCAGGATCAGAATCTATGATCATAAATAATGATGGAATTAAAAGAAAGATTGAGATTATTGATGTTCCGACCAATATTTTTTTTGAGATTTGTTTTACAAAAGGTCTTAAATAAAAAACAAGAAAAGCAAAAAATAATTGATATCCGGTAATATAGAAAAAATCATCGGCATACTCCCAAGGCTCAATACCTAACACAACATTGTAAATAATATCAACTATTTCAGCACAAAACCAATATGCTGAAAATAACATAAACAGAATCCATGCCTTGCCATGATTGCCCTTAACCCCATATTTTAAAACCATAAAAAAGGAAAGAACAGTTACAATACCAGAAAGTATTATCGAAATTCCATTTGAAATATCATCAGCTATTTGTGGGCCAATAAAATTAGCTAGTAAAATTAAAGCAGTTATGCCTAATAAAGTAAAAAGGAGATATTCCTGAACATTAAATCTTTGATAAAATAATTGCAAGGTTTACCTCGCAATTTGTTCAAGGAATTTTTGTATAGGTTGGGATGAAGTCATGTTTCCAAGATTTTTCTTTATAGAATCAATAATCGTAACATGTGCTTTTCCGTAAATATCTTTGAGGATTCTACTTAGGAATTCTGGTTCATCATAACAATCAGCAAGAGTTCGATTATAGTCATCCATTAATCGCTCTTTAACTTTGTTTAAATCAGGTTTTCCAATTTCTAATAATGATTTTTCGATTGCTAATATTATGAGTTCCTTTGGATCATTACTTGTCGTAGTTATCCCCCAATCAACAGATGTTATTATTTTTCTTACCTCATCTTGGATCTCATAATCATCACTAGTCATTGCCACTAGTGTTTCATTTCCCGCATCAACTGGAGATGCACCATCGGCAATTATTCGTGCCCAATTTGCAAGATCTCCTACTGAAGGACCGTAAGGTAAATCTCCATTTTTGTATTCTTGTCTCAATTTAGCTGCCACATGCACTATACTTGTTGCAGTATCTCTAGGGACACCAGTACGCTCTAAAAGTAAATTGATCTCTTTTTCATCAATATGATTATCTACACTCATGTAGTCAAAGTTTAACCAAACACTCATTCTTCTTCTAAAAGCAGCATTTAGGGGTTTAGTACCAGTAAATTCAGATGAGAAAGGATTCATACTGATAATCATATATGCATCTTTATGTCGATTAATTAACTCGTTGTCCTTTTCATTTAATACCATGTGTCCCCTTGCATCTAAAATCGGGTTTAGCTTTGTTGCAACATCTTGTTTCATCATATTGGCCTCATCAAGATAGAGTATTCCACCATGTCTACACCAAGAAGTAATAATACCATCAATCCAATTCTCTTTTCCTAATCCAATGTAACGACCAAACAAATCATAAGCTGATGTTTGTAAACCACAATTAATTTCCCATAAAGGGAGTTGAGTTAATTCTGCAACCAGGTAAACAATGTGGGTTTTACCAGTACCACTTGGACCTATACACGCACATTGTTTAAAATATCCTAGGGCTCTGACAATTCGTTCTACATAATTTTCTCCATTATCATAAAATGGAGGAGTGTCTTTTGGAATCAACTCTTGCATGTCTTCAGAGAAGTTAAAATTATCTGGATTTACATATTTTTTAATATCATAGGCATGTAATTTCTGAGTATCAACTTTTTTATTTTTTGAGAATTTAATTTTTAGGCTAAATTCATCACTGTCAACTCTGGATCTACTAAGATTCTTAACATTGCTATCAGATGTACTTGAAATCATAGAATTAAGTTATGATAAATATGTTAAACAACTGAGATGTATTGTTATACTACAGACAGGCTGTTAATTACGAATAATTAAGATATTAGTCATGAATCACGAGATAGATGTATCTAATTTAATGTTCAATAAAACTTCAGAAAAAATAAATTTCAATAAATATGATATTAATGTTGATCTTGAAGAAGAATCCAGCGATGATCAAAAAACCATTTTAAAATATTCCCTTGATTTAACTTCAAATCCAAAAAATTCAGTTATCAATATAAGCGGAAATACAATATTATCAGGTGAAAAATCAGAAATTGAAGAATTTCTAAAACAAGAAAATGAAAAAACACCGGAGGTCGTCTCTTTAATTTATCAAGAATTGTTTCCATTAATGTACATAATTTCCAAAAATATGAAAATCCCCTCTCCTGCTCACACCCTATCACAAAATATTGTCAGTGAAATTGATCAAAACAAAAATTTAGAGAACAGTAATGAAAAAATTGAATCAGTCGATTCCAAAAAAGAAGATGAGGCAAGCAAAAATGATCAAATAAAAGAAGAGCAAAAAAATGCTCCAATTGATCAAGAAGAATCAGATAAAAATAATTCCCTAAAAGATGAGATATCTAGTTCAGATGACAATCCAGTATCAAATGAAAACAAAGAGCAAGATAATCCCTCTGAAACTTGATGATTCAAATTGCAACAAACGTTTCTTGACATAATCTATAAAATTTTCTATGAAACTGCTCAAAAAGATTTTAAAGATATTCGATTGTTATTATCTGAAAAATATTCATTTCCTTCAATTAAATTTGAACCGATAATTGAAATTAAAATCCCTATTCCAAAAAATACAGAATATGGAATAATATATTCTGGCTATTTGTTCAAAAACTCTCAAGAAGATCTAATAACTGCATGGAGTTTTTTTTTAGCAACAGTTTATCATTTAGCTGCACATGTTGCAGTATCAAATTATTCAGTTTATAATAACTGGATTAAGGATAAAACACCTCGATTTGCTTGGAAAGTTATTGATTTTATTGAAGATGATTCAGTAGATAGATACCTCCTATCCACAAATCAGGACGTGTGGACAAATCTTTCTAAAATAAAAAATGAATATGTCAAGCATAGTACATTAAATAATAAACAATCCAAATTTATTCAAAATTTAGGGTCAAAGACCATAGTATCAATTAAAAATCAGATGAGTCAAGTGACTCTTCAGCAATTTGACAACACTAGTAACAACCATAAAATTCAATGGGCCTCAGAGTTATATAAAAACAGATTCATGTTTTCACAAGATACACCATTTTATTATGAACAAAATAATCTCCGTTCATCATTAATTTTAAAACACAATAAAATGAAAATATTTCCTTCTGGTAAATTTGCAAGCACTATAAAAAAATTAAATTTTTTGTATCTTGAAGAAAAGGAAAGAATGGATAACATTTTACATAAACTTCGAAAAGATATTCGTGGTTTAAATTTTGATGATGTTGTTTTACCAAACGAAGATATATTTGAATATTTTAAACTAAAAGAAAAAAATAAAAAAATTCTTAAAAAAATAAGAGAACAGATTAGAAATGTTCTTAATAATTCTGAAGACCCTAACTCAAATATGTATGGAGAAATTGATATGGAAAAAGCCATCCAGGCTATAGCAAGTAATTCTCAAAATTATGCAGAGGTATTTAATAAACTAGAAGAACAAAGAATCGAAGAAACTTGGGGAATACTGATTGATAATAGTGCCAGTTTAAAATTAAGATTTGATCAAGTAAAGGATTTTATGCTTTGTCTTGCCGAGGCTTCTGATGAATTAACTGGTCCTGCAGGTTCATGGGGACTATATAGCTATGATCAAAAATTTTCCATCATAAAAGATCAAAAAGGAAAATACAATCAAGATTCTAAGGCAAGGGTGGGTGGCCTACACAGTGGTGGTTTATCTTATACATCAGATGCAATCTTGTTAACTGGCAGAATGATGGCAAAAATACCCGCCGACCTAAAACATCTTTTTGTATTTACAGATGATTTTCCTACTGGAGTATGGAATCAAGACAGGAAATTGGCTCTAGCCATTAAAGAAGTTGAAGGAATGGGAATAGAGACTATAGGAATTGGATTATCTCCTGGGATTTCAAAATATTTTACTGATTCTTGTTGGGGCTCAAATATTCGTGAATTGGTAGATACTTTTGTCAGAGTTTATAGGATAAAATCAATGAAATCTCTATAAAATACAATATTTGGTATTAATTTATAAAAATTTTTGTATAAATTCAGGTTAATTTATGAATTTTATATAAAAAATTTATTTGAATTCCATGTTTCTAAGAATGTCTGTTCAAAAATATTACACATCAGATCCTATAACCTCACAGTGTCTTTTTAATTTAATAATGAAAAACCACGTTTTCACAAAGAAGAGAAAAGGTATCAGTACAGTACTTACCACTGTAATTATCCTGGTGGCTTCAGTAGTTCTCGGATCTGGTGTAGTTTTGTATGGAACTAGTTTGTTCCAAACAGTTGCCCAAGAAGAGAGTATTCAAGTACAAGGAATTCAGGTCTGGGTAAATGCAACTGATCCATTAGGTGATGCGTGGGGAGCAGCAGGCGTTAGAAACAATGGTGACAAGAACTTATCTGTAGATACCATTCATATCAAAGGTGTAACAATACCATTTACAAATTGGTATTGGGATACAGATCAAACTAGAGTTACCACTGATAACTGGCAAGCTACCTTTGTTCACGAAGGTACTGGTGGTGTTGGAACACTTATGAAAGACTCGCCAGAGGTAACAACTTCATGCACAACTCCAGCAGCTACAACGCTTGAAATTGATTTTGATGGTGGTGTATCAAACCCAAATGATACATTAGATACGCTTTGTCTACAACAGGGTTCAGGTCCAGTTGGACTTAAGCCAGGTGAGAGAGCAATCATTTACTTCCAAGTACCTCAAGAAAGAATCACAACGCTTGATGCAGGAGCTGCAACTACTTTGAAGATATTTGCAGGTGAAGCAGGCGCTCCCCTAAGTACTATCATCCAAAACCCATAGGGAGAGTGTCTTTTTGTATCTCTCTTTTTATTTTTATTTTATGTTGGAGGATAAAAATTGAAATCGATAAATGAAAATCAAATTGAATTAGGTGGAATTCTAAATCATGATCTTTTAGATGAAAGTACTGTAGATAAAGTTTCAAATCAATTTAAAATAATAAAAGAGTACCCACTAAATGCACCCTTTAGTTATGCAAAAATTTTATGGGATGAAAAAAATTCAAATTTTCAATACTTTGTAGATGAGATTAAATTAAACTTTGATGAGGAGCGAATCTACAAAGATTTGTACACCTTTGTTGAAGAGAGTTTAGATTCTTTGGAGACTACAAAGGAAAGAAATTTTGACACTCATTTGAATGATGTAATTAAAAAACACGAAGGATTCTTTACTTCCAATCCCATAGCCAGTATGGAAAAAGTAAAATATTTTTTAAAAAGAGACATTATGGGTTATGGTGAAATTGATGCTTTAATGCATGACCCAAACATTGAGGATATAAGCTGTAGTGGACCCCAAAACCCACTTTATGTTTGGCATAGGAATTATGATAGTATGTCTTCAAATATATCATTTGAATCCCACCAAATTTTAAATTCATTTATTACCAGAATTGTTTTCAAAGCCGGAAAACATGTCAGTACAGCACATCCTATTTCAGATCTTGCAATCACTGGGAATCATAGGATTTCTGTATTATATCAAAAAGAGATCACCCCTAAAGGTACAAGTTTTACTATTAGAAAATTCAAAGAAGATCCTTATACTATAATTGATCTCATTGATTTTGGAACAATCGATATAGAGACTGCGGCATATCTTTGGATGATGATCGAAGCCAAGATGTCAATTATGATAATTGGCTCCACCGGTAGTGGAAAAACAACAGTACTAAATGCAATTGCAGGCTTGGTGAGTGAAAATGATAAATTGTTTTCAGTAGAAGATGTAGCAGAAATTAATCTTCCTCATGATAACTGGTTTTCTCTTATTTCAAGATCTGGTTACGGGTCCAATGATGAAGGAGAGATTGGATTGTACGAATTAATTAAATCAGGTGTTAGACACCGACCAGACTATATTATTGTGGGTGAAATTAGGGGTTCAGAAGCTTATGTTATGTTTCAAGCAATGGCTACAGGTCATGGAGGTCTTTGTACGATGCATGCTGATAGCTTTGACTCTGCAAGTAAAAGATTACAGCAAAAACCGATGAGTATACCACCTGCATATCTTTCTTTGATGAATTCTGCATTAGTAATTAAAAGAGTAAAAGATAAAGTCACTGGACAAAGTATGAGACGTGCAATATCTGTTGAAGAGATATCTAGTAATTCTGTTCCAAATTCAGTTACAATATGGAATCCTAAATCAGATTATTTTGAGCACTCATTTAATTCAAGTAAAAATCTTAAAAAAATCTCTGAACAAACAGGTGATGAATTTGAAGATATATTAAAAGAGCATCACAAAAGAACAAAAATTCTGAAATGGATGTCAGCTAACAGTATTCGTGAACATAAAAAGGTCACAGAGATGATAAGAAAATATTATAATGATCCAAAATCAGTTCTAAAAAAAATAAATTACGGTGATGACGGATAATGCTTTCAATAAGCAAAATTAACGAAAAAGGATTTGAGCATAAACAAGGAAAGAAAATTAGTTCAGAGTTACCATATTTTATCACCATAGTGACTTTGTTAAGCAGTGCCGGAATAGGACCCTATTTTATGCTAAAACGCGTAAATTCAATGGAACTGTTACCCACAATAAAAAATGAAACTGTAAAGATGATAAAAAGAATTGATTTGTTGGGGGTGGATCCTCTTGAAGTGATGCGTAAAGTACGTACTCATTCTAGTTCAAAAGCCTTGGGAGAGTTTTTTGATGGGTATGTTGCAACCATTGAGAGTGGAGGAAACATCGTAAATTATCTAAAAAGTAAAATGAAGACAGTTTATGATAGACATGCCGAATCACAAAAACAATCAGTAGTCAAATTAGGTGCCCTTGTTGAGGCATATATGACGATTCAAGTTGTTTTGTTGGCAGTATACATTATTGGCGCAGCTGTGATTTCAGATCCTTTTAACGAATCTGAGACTGGAATAAATGCAGAATTAATATTTTTAATTGCAACACCTGCATTATCGGTTTTATTTCTTTTTGCAGCAAATGCTAATTCCGTATCAAAAAGTCCAGAGATAGACAAGAAAAAAATTATCCTGTTTGCAGCTCCTGCGTTAATAGTAAGCGGCGTAATAATTGGATTGAATTTATCTCCAGATCCCTTAATGAATCCATTTTTGTTAGGCGGAGCATTAATTGTAGCTTCAATTGTTCCAGCAATTTATTTTAAAAAACTATATAAAATTACAATGGCATCTGAAGACTCTACACCAAAAATACTCCGGACTATTTCAGAAGCACGAAAGACAGGAATGAGTCCTGAAGGTAGTGTTATCCATGCTTGTAAAAGAAAAGAATATGGCGCATTTAATCCAATAGCAAATGGAATTGCAAATAGAATAGAGTGGGGAGTTGATTTTAAAACAATTTTTCGTTATCTACAAAAGGAGATTCAAACCTTTAATGTATTGATTAGTTTCAATATTTTATTTGAATTAATTTCTGCAGGGGGAGGAAATTCTGAAACACTTGATTCTTTGACTGAGACAAGTGAAAGGTTACAGGTAATTCAAAAAGAAAAGCGCGAACTGTTAACCCCTTATTTATTTGTGGGATTCATTTTAATGGGAACCACTGGATTTACAACTCTTTTAGTAATTGATTCGTTTGCAGATATTGAACAACAAAGTAGAGATTTATCTGATATTGAAGAAGAAATTACCCCCACATCATTAGGTTTGTACCCACTAATTGTGCTTATTCAATCTTGGACTGCAGGGTTATTCCTTGGCAGAGTAATTAAAGGGGCCTTTTCAGGGGGATTTTTGTATTCAATAATTCTAGTTGTAATGACTTTAGTGGGAATTACCTTAGTTCAATTTTCGATAATAGATGTAAATTCTCTTTTCTAAAGAAACTAGGTGTCTCATAAAGAGTCATACAGTTTCTTATATCGATTTTTAGGCTTATTTTTTACGTATTGAAAACTTTCTTTCTATTATTGTTAATCGTAACATCAATGATAATGCCAAATACCTATGGCCAAGAACCTAAAAATTTTGGGTACAAACAATTACCAGATAAATTAGTTGAGGGTACAGAAGGGATATTACAAATTTATGGACTTCAAAAAAATATTCCAATTCCAAATATTATTGATAATTTGATAGTTACCTCATCTGACCAAAATATTGTAGAAATTTTAGAATTAACTACAAACAAAGATACATCAATAACGTCAGTAAAATTACATGCAGTAAATTCAGGAACTGCAGACATAGCAATTGCAGCTCCTGGTTTTGAATCAGAAGAATTCAATATCACCATATATGATATTAAACAAGGAGAGCAAAAATTATTATTAAAAACAGTACCTGATACTTTTACTATAAATGGTCCAACTGAAGGATATTTTTCAGTAGAATTAGCAGATATTGATTCTAATCCAACTTTAGCAAAGAAAGATACTATTGTTTCTATTACCACTTCAAATTCTGGCATCATTACTCTATCTCAAAATGAAATAATCATAAAAGAAGGCGAATATTTTGCCATTGGAGCATTTCAAATTAATAATCCTGGAGAAGTTTCCATTTATGCTGAAAGTGAAAATATAGAATCAGGGGCCAATAAGATTACAGTTTTTGGAGCAGGCACAGATACATCTACAAGTAAATCAGATAATTACAAAATTCAATTATATGTAATACCTGAAAAAATAAGTAACTTTGCAACTTCCAGCACATTTGTAATTGTTCAATTGCAAGGAGAGGATGGCTCTCCAATAAAGGCAACTGAAAACATTCCCGTTTCATTGAAACTAGATCATGCCAAACCAGCATGGGGTCAGCGACCACCAAATGAAATAAGTACAGTAAATTCTGTTTTGATACCTTCTGGCTCGTCTGTTGGATATGCCAAGCTATCAGTTGTAGCAGGATTGGAAGAAGTCTACGAGGTGACTATCTCTGCTGAAGATTATTTGGTATCAGATTCAAAAGAATTTCAAACCATTCTAACTTTTGATGTAGATGATCCTGTAACCACACTAGAAACAATACCATTGCTAGCCTCAGGTTCAGAGGAATTAATTGGAGTTTTGTATCCTTCTGATAGTAACGGTGTTTCCCTACTAAATCTAAACACAGTTAAATCTGAAATAAATTCCTCAGATAGAAATGCTTTGACAATATCTGATGACAGAATGGAAACAGGTTCGGGCGCAAAATTAATTTTTGGAAAGATGGGGCAGACAAAACCCGACGTACTAGAGATCACAGTGATTGGTCAACAGAAGCAAACAATTTTTCCAATTGTATATGGTCCTGAAAGATTAGAATTAAGGCTGATCTCTGAACCTTTAATTTCAAAAGTAATTCCTGGAACATATTTCCCAATGATTGCATATATTGCTGATCCTAATAACGCCAGTTGGTATTTTCCGGATACCTCAAATATTGTAATGGGTCCAAATGAATTTGTAAAGACGCCTGTACAAACAGTAAGCGAGGGTGAATCAATTGTGATGCTAAGATCACAATCAGTTAAGGAAGGAAAGGTGAATTTAGAATTTGAAGCAAATGAATTTACTACGACCTTGCCATTTGAAACCAGTGTAGCCAAACCTACAAAAGTTGATCTTGCCTATCCAGATCATTTGTTATCAGGAATGAAAAATACATTATCATTGCAATTACTAGATGAGAAAGAAACTCCTATCTTTGCAAATAAGGATATAGAATTTAGAATCGCTACAAATGATAACACCATTGAGATGCCTCAAACTGTGACGATTAAAAAAGGAACATATCACTCTTTATTTGATATTATCCCAAAAAAAGTAGTGGAAACAGAAATTTCTGTTCTTGCCGGAGGTTTCCCACTTTCTAAATTCAATATTAATACAGTAGAAACCACCCCCACGCTGATAATTTCAACAGTGAATTCAATAGTCGTCGGAGAAGCATTTGATTTGGTATTAGATGCAAAAATTTTAGATGTGCCACTTGAAAATATCCAAATTAATTGGAATGTTCAAGGGGCACAAATTCAAGAAATATCTGAAACAACAGATACGAGCGGAAAAATAAAACTAACTTTAATTGCAGATGACGTTGAAAAAATTAAAGTCCAGGCAACCACCCCAGAATTTGACCAAATGACAGTATCAAAAGACATCATAGTTACAAAAGACTCTGAACCAACATTAGGTGCTATAGAGGAGGAAAAGACAATAGAAAATAATATAGTTTTCATCCTAGTTCCAGGTGCAGTTATTGGAAGTAGTATTTTACTTAAAAGAAGAGGGTTGCTTGATCCATTAGCAGATAGATTTCCAATAGTTGAGAGTATTTTTAATAGATTTGATGAAATATTGGAGCGATTGGAATTTACTGAAAGACTTGAAAATATCAAAGAAAAAATACCAATCATCAAAGACAGGTAAGGATTTTTTTTAAGAAAATTAATTACTTAGAGCATCAAGAAAATTCTCGGTAGATTTGTGTGATGAAATATTTTTAATGTTCTCTTTTAAGGAATTCATTACGTCATTGTATGAATCCCCTAAAAGATCTTGTAAAACCTGTTTTAAGGCCTCAGGATTTTCATAACAATCATCTAAAGTACAGTTATGATCTTTTTGAAGCATTAACACAATTTTGTCGTATTCTTCTAAACCTAATTCTAAAAAAGTATTTTTCATTGCTAGGACTATTATGGTTTTTTTCATTGTATCGAGAGAATCTCCTGAAGGTAAGCAAAGTTTGTGGGTTTTTCTCAAAATATCATCAATATCGATTGGCTCTCGTATTATTGCAGATGGTTTTAATCGATTCAATTCAATTTCTTTGTCTATACTTATTTTATCATAAATTACAATAATGTTTGCGTCCTTACTAATCTCACGTAATTTTTGTAAAGCAAAAATTCCATCATAAATTGGCATCAAAATATCTAAAAATAAAACATCAGGTTTTAACTTTTGAAACAAGAATACCGCATCTTGGCCATTATACCCTTTTCCAACAACCTTTATTCCATTACTATTCAATAACTCACTAAATAATTGAAGCGTATCTTTATCATCATCAATTATTACGGCACGAATCAACAGTGAATTTTTGCTTGTATTTTATAAAAAGGTGTCATTTACAATTGAGATTTTTGTGTGTTATATCAAATTACATGTCCTGCCTTATGTTACATTTACAATATTACAAATCATGGGATTTGAAGAACCAATATCCAACAGTAAAAGTAATCAGGATCAACTGTTACAAGTTTTACAAGAAAAATTACATGATTTTGGTTTGACTAGAAATGAATCAAAGATTTATTTATTTTTGAGTAAAAATGGACCATCAAAAGCCATAAAAATTACAAAGGCCGAAGGGATTCCAAGAACTGAAACATATCATTTGTTATCAACACTTGAAAAAAAAGGAATTGTGAAGCCATCTATTCAACGACCAACGAGATTTTCTGCAGTAATAATAGAACAGGCAATCGAGGCAATAATTGAAAATCAACAGAAAAAAATTGAAGATTTAAAATTGCTAAAATATGATATGATAAAATTATGGAATTCATATCAAAAGATAAGAGTAAATAAAACATCAGACATGTTAAAATTCAAATCTACTATGAGAGAGTATACTGAATTAGAAAAAACGGGTTCAACTTTTAAAAGAAATTTAGAGGAATTACGAGAGAAATCAGAAGCGTTTGATAATTAATTTGAAACAACAGATGAGAATTAAATATGATGGAAATTGATATCTTTCACATTCGTATTCTTCTTGCCTTAGTTATGTTAAGTTCGGCAACAATTATTGATATTCGTAAACGAGAGATATCGGATTTAATGTGGATGATTTTTGGAGCGATCTCTGTGGCCATGTTATTTCTAGAACCCAACTTAACCCAGGCAGCTTTTGGTGTTGGTTTTTCACTAATTGTAGCACCTCTAGTTTTGATACTCTGGAGATTTGGATTGTTTGGTGGTGCAGATGCTTTAGGATTAATTGTGTTAGCATCGTTGGCACCAATGGCAACTTTATCTGATTCAGTTATTAGTCCATTTTCGATCTTGGTGAATAGCACCCTGCTTTCAGTATCACCAATGGCACTTAATTTTATTCGAAATTCTTTATTAATTTTAAGAAAAGAAAATATTTTCCTTGATTTTGATGAACCAAAGTCAAAGAAAGTTTTGGCTATGTTCTTAGGTTATAGATCAAAAAATCCAAAATATTGTTTTTCGTTGGAAAAAAGGGTAGGAACAAAAAAAAGACTCAATATTGTTATGCATAATTCAGATACTGCTGAATATTGCACAACTCCGGATACTTGGGTTACTCCAGGATTACCATTTATGATTTTTATTTTGGGTGGATTTGTAATTCAATTACTTTTTGGAGATATGATTTTAGGATTACTTGGAGTTTAATTCAAAATTAACTTGTTTTAAACATTACCATACTGATATTCATAACTATTCTACGTTTTTTTTAAAAAGTTAAAAAAAATATGAAAATATAATGGTAAAAAGTTCACTGTTAGTTTTTTTCTTATTAGTTTTAATGTCAGGTATTTTACCTGCATTTGCAGAAGTTTCAAAAATACAGTTAGATAGAGATTCTTACTTCAGAGGAGAATCAATAAACGTCATTGGTGCAGTAGATACCGATGAATCCGGACTAGTAACTATTGTTTTTAGAGATCCTACAGATAAATTTGTGTTATTGAGTCAAGCGCCAATACAATCAGATAATTCATTTGAACAAGAAATTCCGATTGATGAAAAATTTCAAGTTTCTGGAACATATAATATCGCTGCATTTATCCTTAATATGACTGCGGCAAAAACTCTGACATTTAATTTTGAGGGTGATACTTCAAATGAAAATAGACAAAATAATTCAGATAATATTTCAAATCATGAAACCAAATTACCCGAGTCGAAAATAAATAATATTATTTTAGAGTCTACCCATAAACCATTAGAAAAGCAAATTGATGAAAAAAATCTAATTTTAGAATCTGAAATGAGAACAGATGAAAATCAACCACATATTGCAGATTTTGTGGATAAGACCAAAAAACCAGAGTATTATTTGGACAGATACTACGGTGAACCAATTTACCAATCATGGTTTGATAGGAATTACCCAAATCTTACCATAGAAGAAGCCGTAGGGTATAGTGTTCCAGCCCAAATAGAAGTTGAATCAACTATTTCTAGCACAAAACCCGAAAACAAATCAGATGGTGATGCCATCATGATGGAATCCGAAACTTTCAAGTTACAAAATAATAGTGAACTTGCTCAGATAGGATTAGCAGTTGGAGGAATAGCTGTGCTATTTGGAGCAGTATATGGAATTAAAAGAAAGGTTGACAATAACGCTAACCACGTGACATTAAACAAAGATCCAATACAAAAAAAATTAACCTCACAGGAAATTTATTCCAATCCACTTACAATTCTTAAGGCAAGATTGGAAAAAGGCGAAATAGTAATAGAGGAATATGAAGCACTAAAACAAGAGATAGAGAAAATCCAATAGGTCGTTTAAGTTACAGAATTCGAAGGAATAGTTTATCAAAAAATACATCAATTAATTTCATACCCTGGGAGCTAATTGGAAATAAATCAGATTAGTATCTTAAATTAGAAAAGATGATAACTCAGTTAGTGGGATTAGATTTACTGGTAGGTAATTGAGGAAAAATAATGACAAAATTTCTTATCGATCAACAAGTACAAGACATTGAATTACCAGAAAATCTGAAATTAAATACATTTTTACAAGAATTTCATTCTGATTGCCCTCATCCTGAATGTAGTTTTGGGTTTTACGGATTTGCCTTTGGGCAGTCTCCATTTCCAGTACCAAAACCAGTCCAAGATGCTTTAATAAAAAATGCAAGTAAAGGAGCTTATGCTGCAGTTCAGGGGTTTCCTGAACTTAGAGAAGCAATCGCACGATATAACAAGAAAAATTTTGGTTACGATGTAGATCCTAGACGAGTATATGTTGGACCTGGGACTAAAGAATTAATTTTTAATCTGATGGAGATTCTTCATGGAACGGTGATTTTACCTACTCCTGCGTGGCTTGGATATTTACCACAGATTAGATTTTTAAAAAAAAATTATCATATGCTTCATGTTCGCTCAAATGGTAAAATCACTCCTAATGACCTAGAACACCTTACCCTGAGATTACATGATAGACAAAAGATTCTAATTTTAAACAACCCAAACAATCCAACTGGTCTTGTTTATTCCCAACTTGAATTAGAAGAAATTACAGACGTTTGTAGAAAACATGACATTCTTGTTATCTCTGATGAAATTTATGCTCAAACAACATATGATATTAACAAATTTGTAAGTATGGGTAGAATATATCCCGAAGGAACATTTGTCACCAATGGATTATCAAAATCTCATGCAGCTGGAGGGTATAGATTAGGATATGTTATTTTTCCACAGCATACTTATGATCTAAGACAGCAATTCAAAAAAATACTCGCCACAGAATATACTGCAACATCTACTCCAATTCAACATGCAGCAATAGCAGGTTTTCAAGACAGTCCAGAGATGGACGAATATTTTGAGATAACTCGAAAAATTCATCAAATAATGGGCGACTATACTTTTCAGGTTTTAAATAAAATTGAAGGGGTAAAGACAACAAAACCAGAGGCAACATTTTATCTGATGGCAAACTTTAATGCCTATTCAGATTATTTCTTGGCAAATAAAATATCAAATTCTCAAAAATTTTCTGAATCACTAATACAACACCCATACCATACTGCGTTGGTTGGTGGAGACAGTCTAGTTTTAGAAAGAACTGATTTTAGTGCAAGAATTGCCTTTGTCGATTATGATGGAGCAAGCGCCATGCAAAATTATGTACATAATCCTCCAAAGACGGCATCGGATAAATTAGAATTTGTAAATAACAATGCCCCAAAAATCGTTGCGGGTTTAAAAATGATACAACGCTACTTGAAGGACATTCAAAGTAAAACGGACTCTGAAATAGCAAAACTTGAGACAAATATCAAAAAGACCAGATAGTTTTTTAATCACTTTAAAAAATTTTTTGATTTAGTTTTGGAATTTCATCTAAAACTTGAGGGTTTTCGAGAGAAGATAAATCCCCCAAGACCAAATTCAATAATTTTGCTTTCAATAACCTTCTCATAATTTTCCCTGTCCTTGTTTTAGGAAGGTCTGATAATACATAGACAAATTTGGGTTTGGCAAGTTTACCAATTTTCTCAGAAATATGTCGAGATATTTCATTCTCCAAGTTTTCTTCTTTACCTCCTTCTGGGACAATAAAGAGAACAATAGCTTCACCTGTAATATCATCAGGAATAGCAATTGAAGCTGCATCAGATATTTTCCTATGACTTATTGCAGTATGTTCTATCTCTGATGTGCTCATTCTATGACCAGAAATATTTATGACATCATCTGCCCTTCCTTTCATGTACCAAAGTCCGTCGCTATCAACAAAAACATAATCTCCATGAAACCAAATATTTTCAAAACGAGACCAATAGGTTTGCAAATATCTCTGATTGTCATTCAACAATCCTCTAGTCATTGCAGGCCAAGTGGATTTAATTACGAGATAACCGTCCTTTTCTCTTACTGGATTTCCATTATCGTCATAAACATCCAAATTCATTCCAGGACAAGGAATTCCCACAGTTGATGGTTTTAATTTCATGCCAGGAAAAACTGAAAGCATTGCACCACCAATTTCAGTACCGCCTGATAAATTCATAATTGGTATTTTTTTATTCCCAACTTTTTCATAAAGCCATCTCCATGAATCTTCATCTAAAGGCTCACCTGTCGTTGGAATATTTTTTATCTTATCTAAAGAATGTAAGGCTTGGGGTTGAACATTATTTTTTTTAAATATTCTAACAGCAGTAGGCGAAATACCAAAAATTGTGACACCAAAAAATTGCAACATATCCCAAATTCTATTAAAGTTAGGAAAGTCTATTGCGCCATCATAAATTACTGCACTAGCCCCTTGAATCAAAAGACCATAAACATTCCATACCAGTCCTGTAATCCAGCCAATATCTGCAGGCCATAAAATTATATCATTTTCAGTAGTATCAATCAAAAAAGCCGCTTGATATCCAGCAAAAACTGAAAATCCACCGTGTACGTGCACTACACCCTTTGGTTTTCCGGTAGTCCCAGATGTGTACAAAATAAACAAGGGATCCTCCGATTCGGTAATTTCAGTTTGGCAAATGTCAGACTGAGAAGATACAAGATCATTATAATTTAATGTGTTTTTAGATTTTTCATAAACATCGATTCCTTTGTAAGGCACAACAATAATTTTTTTAATGTTTGTGTTTTTAATTGCATTTGTAATTATATTTTTTTGAGATATTCCCTTTCCTTTTCTTTGAAAACCATCGCTTACAATTAGAATTTTTGCATTACAATCTTGTAATCTAATTTGTAATGATTCAGAACTATAACCTGAAAATATTACTGTCTGCACAGCTCCAATTTTAGCTGAAGCTAGAATTGCTAAAATGGATTCCTCCATCATAGGAAGATAAATGGCAATAACATCTCCTTTCTGTACCCCTAATAACTTTAACGCGTTGGCAAGTTTGCATACTTTTTTATCTAATTCCAAATAAGTTAATTTAGAAGTTGTACCATCTTCAGAAACAAAAGTGTATGCAATTTTATCTGGATTAATTTTTGAAAATTTTTCTACGGATGATTTGTAAATATTTGTTCTTCCTTGAGTAAACCATTTAGAAAATTGCAATCCTTTTGATAAGTCTAAGACTTTATTGTATGGCTTATCCCATGTTATTCCAATGTATTGTTCAACCTCTTTCCAGAACCACTCTAAATTAGAATTTGCTTTTTGTGATAATTGTTCCAAAGAAGAGATATCATGTGATTTCATAAATCGAAAAATATTAGAATTTTCTTTTTGATTTAGAGTTGGAATAAATTCAAAATTTTGCAATTATTTATCACCAAGATGCCCTAGTAAAAAATTTAATTTCAAGAAATATCAATTCCAAGTCTCCTAACACATGCAATGGCTGCCTTTCCATCATCATCTGAGATACCTACCTGTTGAAATTTTAATGTCCATTGTTTTGATTCACCCATGGTATTTTCTTTGTAATATTCTCGTAAAATCACGCCTATATGGGAATTCAATCGGTCCTTTATAGCAAAATTCATCCCCTTTTCTAGAAGAGTAGAGTCAGAGTTTGCAAGAATTTTGATAAACTCAATATCCTCAAGGCAAAGATCTTTCATAATCTAACCTAATTCTTTTTTTAATAAAACCAAAGTAAGTTTTGGATCAGCTTTTCCCTTAGTTTTCTGCATAATTTTTCCTACAAGAAAATTAACTGTTTGAGGATTTGATTTAGCTTGCTCAACAGCTTGAGGTTCTTCGGAGATCACTTGTTTGATAATTGTTAGGAGTTGGTTTTTATCAGAAACATTTCCCAAATCCATTTCTGAAATAATTTGAGATAGTTCTTTACCACTTTTTACTATTTCATACAGAGCGTTTTTGGCAGATGTTCTAGTTAATTTACCGGATTGTATTAAATCTGCAAGATCATTTAGATGAGATGGAAGTAGTTTTGATCGTTCTCTTTTTTCTCTAGTATCGACCAATCCCATAAGATCAGTTGTAATAATATTTGCTACTTCTTTGGCGTTATTTTTTGTATGAGATTTATCAAACAAATCTGAATAAAACTTGTCTGATGATAAAACCATTGCCACTTGTTCAGGGATATTATAACTTGAAACATAACGTTCTTTTTTAGAACTGATACTTTCAGGCATTTCCAATTTTAATCTTTGATGGATTTCTTTTCCAATTGTAATCCAAGGAATATCTCCCTCTAAAAAATATCTATAATCTAATTCCTCCTCTTTTGATCTAGATGATATGGTAATCTTTCTTTTATCATCCCAATGTCTTGTCTCTTGTGCAATTGGAATATCTCTTGAATGGAGACTCTCTTGTCTTGTTATTTCAAAATGAACGGCTTTTTCTAAATCATGAAATGAACCAATGTTTTTGATTTCAACTTTATTTCCACCTTCGATTGAAACATTTGCATCAGCTCTCATTGCACCCTCTAAGCTAGGATCTGCGACATTGAGATTTTCAAGTAAATCAGATAAAATGTTCAAAAACTCTCTTACTTGTTTTGGGTTTTCAAAGTCAGGCTCTGTTACTATTTCCACAAGGGCTACCCCGGCTCTATTGTAATCTACCAGAGTGGTCTGATTTTTAGATGAACTTCCCTCGTAAATTAACCTCCCGGGGTCTTCTTCTAACTGAATTCTAGTTATTCGTATTTGTTTATCTCCAACCATTATCATGCCAGATCCTCCAACACTAGTATCACCGTAAATATTTAGTTGAGTAATTTGAAAATTTTTTGGAAGATCTGGATAAAAATAATTTTTTCTAAAAAAGGCAATCTTATCAGGAGTACTGCAATTTAGAGCCATTGCAATCAGAGTTGCTTTTTCTATTGCCTTTTGATTTATTCGTGGAAGAGTTCCTGGAAGACCCATGCAAACTGGACAGATATTGGAGTTTATTTCATGTTCTCGGTAATTCGCCTTACAAGAGCAAAATAATTTACTTTCAAGTTTTGTCAGCTGACAATGTATTTCCAATCCAATTTTTGTCATATTGGTACCTCTGGTAATTGAACTGTAGTTTCAAGTGCCCTTGCTGCCTGGAGTAATGATTTGTCATCTCTATGTTTTGCCAATAATTGCATCCCAATTGGTAATCCATTTGAAATTGCATAAGGAATTGAGATGGATGGTGTTCCACTTAAGTTTGACATTACAGTGTTAATGTCCACTAAAAACAAGGCAACGGGATCATTTATTTTTTCACCAATTTTAAAAGGAAGTACAGGAACCGTAGGTGCGATAAGGAAATCATATTTTTTAAAAGCCTGATTTACCTCCTTAGTTAGTTTACTTTTTACTTTAAGAGCTTTGAGAAAATATTTACCGGCATGACCAGCTGAAGGGACAAATCCTCCCAAAATCATTCGTCGTATTACTTCTGGACCAAATTTAGATCTGACTTTGGAAATGTACGAATTGAATTCATACCCCTCAACTGGAAATTCATATCCATATCTAATATTATCATATCTTGCAAGATTACTCCCAGCTTCAGTAGCAGTAATGGTGTAATATGATGCTACAGAATATTTTACCATGTCAATAGAGACATTATCACAAATTGCTCCTAGTCCTTCTAATTTTGAAATTGCATCTTTGGTTGCAGAAAGAACCTGTGAATCAATTCCTTCGCCTATCATTTCTTGAATTATACCTATTTTCTTACCCTCAATACCACTGTCAATCTCTGAAAGATAGTCTTGGTTTCCATTATCAATTGTGGTATTGTCATTAGTATCTAATCCACACAGAATATTTAGCAAA
The DNA here is from genome assembly GCA_029863275.1 of Candidatus Nitrosopumilus sp. Lineage (GTDB taxonomy): Archaea > Thermoproteota > Nitrososphaeria > Nitrososphaerales > Nitrosopumilaceae > Nitrosomaritimum. The sequence goes on along the minus strand of JAOTVS010000018.1, from coordinate 1,948 downwards.
AACGCAGTATCTTTTACAGTTCTAGTCATGGGTCCAATTTGCTCAATACTGTTTGCATAAGAAATCAAACCATATCTGCTAATCAACCCATAGGTTGGCTTGTATCCAACTGTTGAGCAAAAGCTTGCAGGATTCCTAACAGATCCTCCAGTATCAGATCCTAATGATGCCACACATTCAAATGCACTTACCGATACTGCACTACCTCCAGATGACCCGCCAGGAACATAATCAGTGTTCCAGGGATTTTTACTTGGCCCATATGCACTAAATTCTGTAGTTAGTCCCATTGCAAATTCATCCATGTTTACTTTTCCAACAAAGATTGCATCTTGTTGTTTTAACTTCGAGATGACAGTTGCATCATATGGCGCAATAAAATTTTCTAGCATTTTTGATGCACATGTTGTTTTTGAATTTTTTATACAAATATTGTCTTTAATTGAAATCGGCATTCCAAAACAGGCCCCTACTTTTTCACCTAATTTTATTTTTTTATCTACTTTGCGAGCTTGCTCAACTGCGTCGGGATTTATTTGTAAAAACGCATGTAGTTTGCCATCAATTTTTTTAATTCTATCAATGGTTGCTGAAACAAATTCCTCTGCGGAAATTTGTCCATTTTTTACTTGATCTATGTATTCTAATGCAGATATTTTTAGGTTCAATTATACCATCTTTGGGGCTCTTATGTAACTGCCCTTGTAGTTGTTTAGTTTTTCAATTAAGTTATCCTCAAATGGAATATGTTTATCTTCTCTTAAGCTAGACAAGGATACATCTCTCATGGTAATTTCTTCATCTTCAACACCTGCAGAATCCAATATTTCAAAATAGTTCAGCATGACATGAACTTTTTCGACAAATTCCTTATGATCATAAACTTCAATTTTCATTAATTTTGCAACTTGTTCAATCTCGTCTTCTGTAACCATCTAAAACACCTATGGGTTAATGCCTACATCAAGTTTTAAAGAACAAAGTAAACCAAAAATAGACATTTTGGGATTAAATAAACAAGATACCAATCTGTCTGGTTTACTAATTTTCGATATATTACCGTTAATGTTGAGCAATGTTTAGAGTTTAGCCTTGATTATCAGGTGTTAAGGAGTTTATCGACAGTCGATAAAAAGGGAAAGCCCCCCTCCCAGTCACGAAAAGTGCGATATAACTAAAGTATGATCAAGGAAAATAATTTCAAAATTACCATTTTATTAAATTCTATTTCTTGGATCTGATAATCCTTGAAGGAATGGCGGTATTATTTTGCAAAGAAACTCTCAAACAGGTGCAGAGAGGATAGAGCGTGTAGGCATTGTGAGGGTGAGTGGTTGTCATTTGCATCCCTAAAGTCAGATATTCTTTTTGATTTTGTACCCAAGGATAGATGGAAGAGAAGGAGATGTGATCTTAATTGGGTGAGTGATAGAATTTCAAAAAAATAATTTCAAATTATTCTCTTGCTCTAAACTTTACCAAGAATACTCCAGCATCTTGGATAAATTTATTATTTCATAAATTTAATTATTTTTTTAATTTTGAATATCCAAATTAATTTTTTTCTTCCAATTCAAAGATATTCCAAGAACAACAAGATACATCGAAACTCCCAATAATAACGCATAAGATGCACCAAAAATTATTCCAATAATCACTGTCAAAGTAGCTCCTAAAACAGAGAATGCTCCGTTTATTGCCCACATCCAAGGAATATAGGAAGTCAAACTAGATTGCATTATCCTCATTCCAGTTGGTAACGGCATTCCCATCAAAAATCCAATTGGTGTGAGTATCATTACACTTGCAACAACCTTTACGGTAAGATCTTGAGAAATTAATGAAATTATTATGTCCGGTAATATTGCAGAATAAATTACACCTATTGCCACAATGCCTAAAATAGCAAAAGACAGATTTTGTATTCCAATTTTCATAAATCTCGTAC
>JAOTVS010000057.1 GCA_029863275.1 Candidatus Nitrosopumilus sp. | reverse complement strand
TATTGTATTAACAAGAGATCTGGTTTCTTGAGTTGCAACTACATTTTTGGTCTCATCATACAAAGTTACAAAAACACTAACTTGGTTTAGTGGAGTCTCTAAATTATTATTAATTTCACCCACCACATGAAATGCCCCGTCATCTCCAACATAATGCTGATCATTTTGGATAGTTACTTCTGCAAAGGTGCTTGGGATACTGATAGTCATTATAAATAAAAAAACATAGTATTTTTTCACAATTTTTGAGGCTTGTGATCTTTAAAGAAGTTTTTGGTATCTGACTGTCGGTTCTTTGATTTCTTTACTCGATGAAATATTTAATTGCATAAACCAGAAGTAATAAAAAAATTGATAAAGGAAATTACTTCCTTTTCTCTAATGTCAGTAAATAAATAAAGATTGAACAAATTCTAGCATCTATTCAATTGAGGTGTTGGGATTAGAAATTAGTTACGATATTGGCTCCGATACCGATTCTAATACAAACTAGGTCAAACTTTACGATCTTTTTAACCGGAGCATGGACTATTTTACCCCCTGCACTTATCTTAGATTGCATGTTTTCACCTCGAACTTGGGTATAAATTTTCAAATTATTAAACAGAAAACTCAACTGATTTAATTTAGTATTAAATCAAGTGGATTTCTTGGTTATCAGCACAGGACATTTAGCTTTAGTTACGACTCCAGAGGCAACACTTCCAAGAACTAGTTTTTTAAAACCAGATCGACCATGAGAACCAATTACAATTAAATCTATATTATTATTATCTGCAAAGGATAGAATACCATCGACAACTGAAGAATTGTGAATAATATTTACTGAAATATTTACATTTTCCATCTGATTGGAATTTTTAATTTTATTCAAAAAATCTTTGGCTTTGTTTTCTTCCTCATCATGAGCTTCTTGGGCACGTGTTAAATTCATTCCAGATGTGTCAATATCGCTACCAATTACAGTCAATAGAGTTAATTTTGAATTAAACTTTTTTGCAATCTCTATTGCCTTTTTAAAGGCAATGTCTCCAAAATCTGTAAAATCATGCGGGACAAGAATATTTTGAGCCATGTTTAAGATAGATTATATTCAAATATTTAACACGTGTTAATATTTCAAACTTTGAGATTTTTGTTCAGAAAAGATGAAAATTATTAATGGTGCCTAAACCAATTTACTGTTAATTTTACCTAAACAAGGATTAAAATCGGGCAAGCTGTATTTCTAAATACATCTTCAAGTGTACTTTGATAGTGGATTCTCTCTTTATGTGAGGAAAATTTCGTCCTAGCCATTATGATCAAATCTATTTTATGCTTATCAGCAAAGTTAAGAATCTCACTTGATGCATGATCTCCTTCTACAATATTAGAACTACATACAACCCCCTTTTCTTGTGCAAATGTTTTCATTTCGATGTGCTGCTTTTCTATTATTTTTCTTTCTTTTTCAAATTCTTCATTACTTGCTTTAAATTTGAAAAATGAAAATATTTGGCGTTTTTCAATACAAGTTAAAATAAAAATACTTGCATTTACAGAGGTTGCTAAAGGGACTGCTTTGTTAAACGCTTTTTGACTACCTTTAGTTCCATTGAACGGAACTAAAATATTCTTAAACACACTAGTCATTTTTTCTCCACATCTATCATTAACACAGGACATGATGTATTTTCAATAATTTTGCGTGAGACACTCCCTAAAGTCAAAAGACTTTTGATTCCCTTTAGTTTTCTTCTTTTTGCCATTACAATCAAATCTATTTTTTGATTTTTTACAAGTTTTAAAATCTCTTCTGCTGCCAACCCTGTTACTATTTTTGTATATGCCTTGAGGCCATTTTTTTGACAAATATCTACTCGTTTTTGCATCTCTTTTTCCATAATCTCTTTCATTTCTTTTATTACGCTGTCTACTTCTTTTTCGATTTTAGTGACTAATGATACATGTAATGTCATTACTGGAATATGTGGGAATTCCTCAATGACATGTAGTAAAATAATTTGAGACAAAGAATTTTTTCCTATTTCTATTGCATGCTTGAGAGCTTCATCTCCTTCGGGAGTTCCTGCATGTGGGACCAAAATATTATTGTACATAATTTGTTATTCTCATAAATCTAATATATCTATTTGAAGGACAATTTTCAGAAATGAATTTTAGCATAAATAGACATGATCTTGTAATAGTAGATTTAGATGAAATTGAACCTCCAAAATACCTTCACTATCCTAAAGATATTATTTATGCTAATTTAGAAAATTATAATTGAGAAAAATAGAGATTGTGTGTAATGGAAATCAAGGTCCAAGTGCAGAGTATGTGTTTAAAAAATACAAGGTTACATTTCATGGTGAGCAAGTAACATCTGACGAACAAAAATTTTTACGATATATTGCAATTGTTCCAAATTCTGTATCAAGCTCCATTACAAACGAATTAAATGAGATAATTGATACAGGTAAAAAAGAACTTTACATTACAAGTCAAATCATTGATGCTGCATTATCCGACTACTTGACAGAACTGGAAAAAGAACTTACAAAAAAAGAAGTTAAAGTCAAAAAGAAAAAACTTCTCGAAGAGTACCGATCCATGGTAGAGCCCAGTGTTAAATTTAGCAAAATCCTTCTTTTCATGATAATTATTGGTGCTGGAGTTGCAACAGTGGGTCTTTTTGCAAACAATGCATCTTTAGTAATAGGTGCTATGTTGATTTCACCTTTATTAGGTCCTATGGCTGCCTTTTCCTTCAACACTGCTGTTGGAAAAACCGACAAGATGTTAAAGGCGCTAACATCCGTGCTTATTTTACTAATAGCCGTAATTGGAACTAGTGTTGTTTTGACTTTGATTGGACTCCAATTCTCTGATTTACCATTGACTGATGAAATTTTATCACGAACGGCAATTTCTCCAGTATTTTTGGCAGTAGCAATCGCATTAGGATTGGCAGGTGGAATTGCAATGTCCACTGATATCCCTGAGATTATTGTAGGGGTTGCAATTGCAGCAGCAATGGTCCCTCCTGCGGCCGTTGCAGGAATTGGATTAGCATTTTGGGATTTTGATATTTTCTCGAGTGCATTGACTCTTACTGTTGCAAATATTATTGGACTAGTGTTAGGTATGATGGTAGTATTTTTACTTGAAGGGATCTCCCCAAGAAAGTTTTACGAAAAAGAAAAGGCCCAACGACACATGATAGTTACTATCACGGTTTTCATTGGTTTGAGTATCGTATTGGGATTTTTATTATTTAAATCATGATTGGTTGAATTTTCAAATAATTTATTGAATATTCATATCCAAAAAATAGATTATTTTTATATTAATTGAATGCCAACCTAGGTGTCTCTTGGTGCCTCGTAGTCTTTTTTTACAATTAATTCATCAAAACCTTCTTGGATTATCGGAGTTTCTAATTCATTGATTTGTTTGTATATTACAGATAGTGGGAATGGATCACGTCTACTTCTTTGACGCTTTTCAAGCAGCCCTTTTGAGGTATTCATAAAAATTCCTCTTACCTTGGCATGATATTTTCTGGCAAGATCGATGTGCATTTTTCGGATGGATTCTGTGAGATTAGTGTCATCAATTACAACATTTTTTCCTTGAATTAGACACTCTTCAATGTATTCCATCTCTTTTTTTCTATTGTTATCAAAAAATGTTAGAGCTATACGCTCGTAATTAAAATTGGCTTTAACGTAGGTAGTCTTTCCACTTAAGGCAACTCCAATCATCAAGACATATTCTATTTGTGGCACAATTGTTTAATAATTAATAATGATTTAAAATTTGATTTTCATTACTTAATATTGAATAATTTTGTCTGATTTTTGAAAAGAGAAAAGGATTGGTTTGAATTTAATTTCTTGAGATGTCAGTCAATTGAATATTGTCAGGGTTGATATTCATTTTGGGAAATTTTATTTAACACAAATGTATTCAATCTAAATAAAATTTTGTACAAAAAAACCCTTTTCTGGAATATCTGAAATAATCTAAGATTAATTTTGTTTGCCAACATAGGCATATACGGGATAAATCTTTTTAGTTTTTTGTTGTTTGTAATTCCAAGTCCTGCTATCAACTTTTAATTTTAGGAAATATTTTTTTAGTGAATTGTGTAATCTAGTATATACATCCTTTCCAATTAAAATTTGATCCGGACTTGCTAGATTTTGAATTTTTGCACCAATATTAAGACAAGGTCCAATTAAATCGACATGTGAATTTTTTACATCATTACCATAAAGAACTACAGTAACCTCCCCGTAATCCATCCCGATTTTTATCTTTAGTTCTGGGAGTCCAGATTTTTTTAAAATAGGATTTATGCCCAATTTCATAACCTTGATCATTGATTCAGCACAACTCACGGCTCTATCCGCAGAGGGTTTAGAATCATGATCAATAAAATAACCAATCACAGCATCTCCTACGAATTTTAATACAAATCCTTCATGGCGTTTTATAACATAAGCCATCTCTTGGGCGAAAGTCATTATTACTTTAGAGAATTCTTCTTTAGGAAGTTTTAAAATCACTGAAGTTGAACCAACTAGATCAACGTACAGCACAACTAAATTTATTCCCTCCAAGATATGTTTTCTTAAAAAATCTTCTGAATCCTCAGCTACTCCTTCATACAGAACTCCGGTATTTACTGATATTGTTACTCTTTTTTTTACTTCATCAATTAGAGTATCAGTGTCAACTACCTTTTCCACATGTCTTCCAAAAAGTACGTCTACAATATTGGGTGTTTCTTGAGATAAGATATTCTCTAAACCTTGTTTTGCAATACTACTAAGATTCATAATCTGTTTCCTTTGTATTCAAATTTGTAAAAAGCTTTTGATTCATTTTTAAAATTTTCAAGTACCCATGATTTGTTATTCCTTTGTGGTCAAAAGATGACAGTGGGATTCATGGTGAATTGTATTGATAATATCATCATAATGTGTCATCTCTACCATTGATAATTTTGGGTAATCTACAATTAACAAATCAATTTTATGTTCTTTTATGTAATCTATAACCCAATGAGCAATAGAGTCTGTTAACCCAAACTCTGTTTTAATCTGAACACCTTGTTTCTGAGCAATTTTTTTCCAATTTTGCAACTCTGCTTTTAGTTTGGAAATTTGAGATTGGGTTATTTTCTTGTCTGATTTTGTTTCAAAAAAATACAGTTTTGGAGGAATCTTGTACATACACTCAATTATTGTTAAATTAGATTCAAATTTTTTTGACAGCTGCAATCCAATCTCAAATGATTGTTTTGTGTGTGTTTGAGTGATTATTGCAACTGCAATATTTTTGAATATTTTTGACATTTTTAGTGGATACGAATTTTCTTTTATTCTTATATTTATTCAGTACGGCAGGAGGTTTATCCAATATCAAAAAATCACTAAAATGGATGAATAGGGGTTTACTACTGTTAACTATGTTATTCTTCAACTATGAATAAACCAATCATGCCAGCATCTGCATGACTTACAACATGGCAATGATATAGCCACATTGCCGGCTTGTCTGGAGTAACGATGAATGACTCTAGTGTTCCTTGAACTAGAGGCACTGTCGTTCCCTGAATGTTTGTTCCACGTTGAACCGCAGAAGATGTCATCTTTAATCCATGCAGATGAAATGAGTGAATTACATCTCCAAGATTTATAACGTGAAATTCAACTGTTTCTCCAACCTTGGCTTTGAAAACCGGCATAGTGTAATTGAATTGTGCTGCCACCCCTTCAATTCCCTTCTCCTTAAATATTTCACTTAGGGCATGTTCTCCTCCTGGCATTCCCTTGCCGTTCATAATGAAGTATGGAGTTGGACCAGGAGCTGTTCTTTCAACGTCAAACCCTATCTCTCCCATTACAATTACTACATCTCTATCGACATAGGTTCGTGGAGGATCCCTTTCAACTAGAATTGCACCATACAGTCCTTGCAAAATATGATCCTTGATTCCTCGTCCTTCAGATGATGCGTGATCATGAAAGAAGCTGGTTCCCCAAGTATCCATGTTGTACTCATATGTCCATTCCCCGCCAGGAGGAATCATTGAACCTGCACCTATGCCTGTAAGCACGTTAATTGGCGAGCCATCATGTTTCATATCATAATCTGTTAAATGTGCATGAAAACTGTGAGTGAGATTGTGATTATTAATAACTCTGACACGTAATAATTCTCCCTGATTTGCTTTGAGAGTTGGTGCAGGAACAGTTCCATTGAAAGTCCATGCATGCCATATTGCATTATCTGATACTTGGATATCGGTTGCCTCAATTATTAGTGTGTATTCTCTAACTTTTTGCTCCTCAGCGTCAGCGATTTGTGTATATACTTCCTCAGATACCTGATTTGTTTGAGAAATTTGATCGGTTGAAAATTGAAAATTACTTGCCATTACTGCTGCTAATATTGCAATTAAGATTGGAACTGCCACCAGTCCATATTTTAATTCCATGTTTTTTAGTTAAGAATTGTTCAAATAAACTTGGGTTTCTTTCTTAAGTTTAGTAATGAGGGATTGATTATTATTGAATCAAAGTAAAAAAAACGGCACAATAAATTTTTGATCCTAATTCGGGAATTAACTTAAAAGTGATTTTTGTTCAGATTAATTATGAGTAAAAACATCGCTGCAACTAGATCAGAAAAAATTTCTCTTTGTGATGTTATGAAAACCAATACATCCAAAGTCATACAAAAATTAGAGTCAGAAATACCCACTCAATTTCAGCAGTATTCCGATCTTTATGCCTCCTATTTACATACTATGGATGATTGGTATGGCACTTGTTATATTTCTGAAAAAGAATTTTTTGATAACCTAGATGTCGATCAAGGTATTTTGAAATCAATTCAAGACTATTCAAAAACTGTCACTGATACATGGTTGGATCAAATTGAACTAAATGCAAAGCATAGACGAGAACTTGTCCAGATGCATATAGCCAATCTAAAAATCTATGATAATTTTTTACATAATCTAATGGGATTATATGCAAAAACTCTATCTCAATTTAATAAATCTGCAAGTTCATCTGCTCCTGAATCAAAATAATTTGGAATTAGCATATGCAAAAGGTTTTATAAATTAAAGCAAATTTAAGGTTGTATTCCTGTTTTTGCTGAATAATATTCAACAAGTCCTGTCATCTCATATTCCAAAGCTTGTTGATACTGAGAATCAGATCTGATTTTAAAGGACTCATCCCCTGTCTTCATCCATTCTATGTATTGTATGTCGCTATCTAACTGTGTTTGAGATGATAGTTTTAACAAATCTACTGCAGATTGGAACGATTCAGGAGCCTCCAGTGTATCGTATTGAGAAATAATACTTTCAAATTCTATAACATGTTTTTCATAATGTTCAAATAATTCTCTCTCAGTAATCCCCCCTTCTTCTAATTGTGTTTTTTTAGAATAAAATAGAGTTTGCAATTCTTTGACGTCTGTTTGAATTTGTTCTAATTTATTTCCAAATTGAAATCCTTTTTGTTTTGTTTGCTCTGCTGAATAATTGTAACTAACAATTCCAGTTATTATTGCGATAGCAATTACTAAAATAATGATATTTTGCTTCTTTTTCTTTTTCAAAACTATCTGATAAAAAATAAAATCTAGTGTGATATTAAATTACTTTTTGAACCTACAATAATTTTTAATCGGTATATTCTCCACCCTCATCAAGCTTGAGTTCTATTGTCATCAAAGTACCGCTGATAAAAGAATCATTTCGAATGGTTCTAACTCTTGCCACATCGAGATGATAAGGCCAAATCTCGACTACTATTGCCCCTACTTTGACATTTTCTGGGGCATCTGTTAAAATAATATCCTCTTTTTTTATACCATATCTTTCTAATGTGTGAATTGAGTGTTCAACTAATGGCTCTGGGTTGTTATGATTAATTGCCCATACTGGTTTTTCATAGTCTATTTTCTCCATTTCGAATAAGACGGAAATTTACTCCTATAACAATTATTCTGTGAGATATTTTGATTGGCTTTTTACAATAACTATTAAAAGAAAAATAGGAGGGAGGGCAATTTCAGGTAATTTGTTCAAGCAAAAAAATGTGAGAAA
>JAOTVS010000056.1 GCA_029863275.1 Candidatus Nitrosopumilus sp. | reverse complement strand
AAGCCCAATCGGGCCTTTATCTCCAGGAGGTCCTGTTGGTCCCTTATCACCTTTATCACCCTTTTCTCCAGTAAGGCCTCTGTCTCCTTTCTCACCTTTTTCACCAGTAAGTCCTCTATCACCTTTCTCACCTTTGTCTCCAGTTGGGCCTTTGTCTCCAGTTGGTCCTTTGTCTCCAGTTGGTCCTGGATATCCTGATGGACCTTTATCCCCTGTAGGTCCTGTGGGTCCCTTATCACCCTTTAAACCTGATGAAACACCAGAAGATATGCTACCTAAAGTTCCTAGGAACTCTTGTGAAATTGTTTTGGTTGGGGGAGTGACACTAGTTTTAGTAACCTTAGGAGATGGCTCAGGGGAACTAGTATAGGTTTGTCTTAACTGAGAACTGATTGAAAACTCAAAAATAGAATATCTAGTTGAAAGTAGGTCATTTACAACAATCCAAACTTTTTCAAAAGTATAAACAGAATCAGGGATGGGGTTATCTCCGAAACCTAGAGTTACATTAAATGTGCCATTTTTGACTAAAAGATGATACTTGTCATTCCAAAGCGAAAAGAACGTTTTATTTTTTATTTCGTCTTCAGAAGGTTTGTCCGCTAGAATAGATATCTGAACTTCATAAACCCCAGATTCTTTAAATGGTGCAGGACCCTCTACATCTAATTTAGAATAAGACATATCCGTTTGTTTAAATTCCAAGTATTTCTATATTTTCTAGCAATAATACTATTTGATTACCTAGGCACATTTAGGGATAGTATTTATCTAGATTAAATGGCAAATAGAAGCTAGTGAAGAAGTCATTTTTGAGAAAATCAAAGGAAAAAGAATCTGAAAAGACAGAGCAAAAAGAAATCACGAGTTTAGTTGATCCAGATTATAATCGTAAAAAATTATTTAAAAAAGGAGTCAATCTGATGGCAGATGAAAAGCTTGAAGATGCAGTAGAGGTGTTTGAACAAGCCTTAAGAATTGATCCAGAAAATATAGAAACTCTGATGAAACTAGGATATACCAGATTTCATTTAGATGATCATGCAGAAGCACTTAGAGTATATGATAAAATTTTAGATATTGATGTAACAAATCCTGAAGCTTGGAATTTGAAAAGTTTAGTTCATTATGAACAAAAAAAATATGCCAAAGCACTAGATGCAGTAGAAAAGGCAGTAGAATCAGATCCAACATATGGGATGGCATGGTATAACAAAGGATGTTTTCAATCCTTGTTGAACCAAGTTCCAGAAGCACTAGAATCATTAAAGCGATCAATCGAAATTGATGTTAAAAATGCGAGAAAGTCAATGAGAGATAGAGATTTTCTAAATGTAAGAGCAGAGGAGGGATTTAAAAGAATTGAAGAGGTAGTTGTTTTAGAATCAATCAGACAAGGTTATCACACAATTGGAGCAATAGTATGGACCACCTATATTGATAGTAAAGATGTTGAAACTGCTTTAAAAAAATTAATGAGTAAAGGATTGATTATCCAAAATGAGAAAAGAGTAGATGGAATTCATAGAATCCCTGTATGGGATCTTGTGCCAGAAGTTGCAAAAAAATTGGGAGAAAAGAAAAAAGGATTATTCGGAATCACCACAAAGAAATTACCACCTCCTGTTGAAGACCTAAAGAATCTTAGCATTGCCATTCAGACTGCAAAGGAGGCAATCGAAGAAGAAGATATTGAAAAAACTTTAAATGTTTTTGACGAATTTATTGAAAAATCAAGGTCAGGTGAGCAAATGATTGATAACTTTTTTGATGAACATAGAGAAATTAGGCTTTGGAAAATCCGGCTAAAAGATAGGGGTGTTGACTATCTAATAGACAATAAAGAAAAGATGCTAGATCTTTTTGATAATGTTGAGAGTACAGTTACAAAAAAACTCAGAAAAGAAGTAGCCTAATTATTCTGCAGATAAATCCCAATAATTTGCGTCTTGTTGTTTTTCAATGGGTTTGGATAGGCTTTTCCATTCTTTAAAAGAACGAACATACAATCTTGTATTAGGAAGGCCAACTGATTTTAACGCATAATATGCCAAACCGGAAAGAGTTCCAACGCTTCCACAGTAGGTAATAATTTCTGAGCCTCCAGTAATTCCTCTGTTATCTAAAAGTCGTTTCATATCTTCCTTTGGTCGGAGTATTTTATCAGGAGTTGCTAGGATTCTATAAGGAAGGCTTATTGCTCCTGGAATATGTTGCTCAAGAAAATTTAATCGCTCTCGGTTATCAACCAAAATTACACCTTCTTTTTCTTTAGCAGTTTCCAAATAATTAGAAGTGGCAACAATTTCAGGTCTTAATTTGAGAGAGTGTTCCTTTAATTGAAATTCAGGAACTGAATTATCGTTTTCTAATCCCATTGATTTCCATTTACTATAAGTGGTTTCAAGTAAAGAGACATCTGAATGTCCAATAAACTCCAAAGTCCAAGCTATTCTTGATGCGAGAGCCCCAAAGGTATCATCATAAACTACTACAGGCATCTCGTCATCAATTCCCATTGCATTTACAAGTTTTAAAACCCGTTCTGGATTATCATCAGAAAGCAGTGTTGCCAGAGGCAGGTTTACAGCAGTGGGTATATGGTTTTGTTTGTAATCTTCTTCGCGTCTTACATCAATTACCCTAATACTTTTGTCTCGTATTTCAGATCTTACAGATTCAACATCACTTGTTATTTTTACAACTCCTTGACTCAAGCTGCACATTCACCTTTACCGGTTTTAGTATGATAACTAGAATCATTTCCATAATCAGAATAAAAATCAGGATCTTCAGCCTTTGTTGGCGGGATCGTAAAGGAGAAAAGTGCTTTTTTAATATCATCCAAAGATTTTATTTCTGAACTATCTATACCATTTACCACTCTGTGAATCCAAGTTTTTAAATCATCTTCAGGTTTTTTGTTTTGTTTAAACAATTCAATTATTTTTAAAATGACTGGGATTACTCGTTTCGCAGGAATCCTAAGAGAGCTAACACCAAGCATTGTGTCTCCGTCTGATCGTCCACCTAACTGCATCATGTAGTTTGGATACATATCTTTTTCAAATCTCGCCCCACCTCCAAAGAATCCTATAGTAGCAATTCCATGTTGTCCACAAGAATTTGGACATCCACTTATCTTAATAGAAGAATCACGTAAATCCTCATCTTCATCTAATTTCAACTCCAGAAATTTTCTTTGAATTTCTTTTGCCAACCTATGTGAATTGGTCAAAGCTAAATTACAAGATGTAGTGCCAGAACATCCAATTGGCGCAGTCATAGTTAAGGAACCAGATTTCGCAAGCCCCACTTTTAATAACGTAGAGTACAGATTAACCAAGTCATCTTCGTGAACATATCGTAATGATATATTTTGAGTAAATCCACATCTACCAAGACCTTCTGATGAAAAGTCTTGAATTATTTCGGATAATGCATGTAATTGACTAGAAGTGATATCTCCTGCTTCCAGAGTTATGAAGACAGAATAATATCCGTTTTGTTTTTGTTTGAAAGTGTTTCCCTTGAACCATCTTGCATATCCTTCTGGTTGCGAGATTGGGCCTTCATCAGAAATTCTAAGTGGTCGCTTAATTTCATCTGGAGAATTATCAACACTCAGTTTAGTAACTACGGATTGCGTGGCCCTTACTATTGCTCTTTCTTTTAATACAAGGTTTTGAAATTTTTCCCATCCCATATCATTAACAAGGTATCGCATTCTATTTCTGGCCAAATTTTTTCTATCTCCTAGTCTATCAAAAATTCTCACTACTGCCATCGAGGTGTACAGGAGATCCTCCTCAGGAGTAAATTCTTCTAATTGGTGACCTACAAAAGATCTGTTTCCGAGTCCACCTCCAAGAAATATTTTAAATCCTTTTTGGGTATAACCGTCCTCTTGCCGAATTTCTGGAATTAATCCAACATCAACCATTCTAACCATTCCATGTTTTTCACAACAAGTAAAATTAAATTTGAATTTTCTTGGCAAGTTTTGAGACAATGGATTTCTTAAAAAGAATCTTGCAGTTGCAAGAGCATATGGTGTTGAATCAAATTTTTCGTCAGGACATACTCCTGAAAGTGGACTACACATGACATTTCTAACACTATTTCCACAAGCCTCCCTAGAGGTTAGACCAACTTCAGCTAGTCCTCTGAAAATTTCAGAAACGTCTTCAAGAACTACCCAATGTAACTGTATGTTTTCTCGTGTAGAAAAATGAGCACTACCAATTGAGAATTGTTCACTTAGTTGAGACAGTTTTTCTAATTGTGGAGGATAAATTTCACCAGCAGGTAATTTTACCCTGACCATGGCATAGTCATCAGCTAATCTAGTACCATATGCTCCATGTTGTAATCTGAAACGTCTAAAACTATCGGCGTCGTATTTTCCTTGGCGATAAAGTTTTACAGTCGCTGCAAAATGATCCGATTCTTGGGGTCTTGCCCACTTTATTTTTCCCTTCTTAGGTGTATGTCTTGATTGCTTAAGATTAGACAGTGTCAATACATATCAGCATAGATGATTTCGGTTATAAATTTTTGAAATAGGAAATTATGGTATCAATAATTCCAATCTCTTACACATTTTTCATGTTTGTAGAAAATTTTGGCCTTGAAAAAAATTAGGACATACTAATTTATTATGTGTGCGAAAGTATTAATGTCAATTAAAAAAATAGGTTTATCATGCAAGAGGCAACAGTTGCACAAGAGTCTAAAAAGATATTCACAGATGTTAGAGAAGTGGAAATTACTCGCGCTATTGCCAATGAGTTTCATGAAGTTTTAATAGATAGAGCAGAATCAGATATAATTATTATCGGTGCAGGGCCAGCTGGACTTACAGCAAGTAGAGAACTTTCCAATTTAGGCTTCAAAGTTTTGGTAATTGAACAAAATAACTACCTTGGTGGAGGATATTGGTTAGGAGGATATATGATGAATCCAGTTACAGTAAGGGAGCCCGCCCAAAAAATTTGGGATGAATTGGGCATACCATACAAGAAAGTTATGGAGGGATTATACATCACACCAGGACCCCATGCAGTTTCAAAATTGATTGCCGGCGCATGTGATGCAGGAGTGAAATTTCTTAATCTCACTAAATTTGATGACCTCGTTTTAAAAAATGGCAGAGTAGCAGGAATTGTAGTAAACTGGATGCCCGTATCAGCTTTGCCTCGAAATATTACATGTGTTGATCCCATTGCTTTAGAAGCAAAAATAATAATTGATGCCTCAGGTCATGATTCAGTCGCAGTAAAAAGACTAGTAGACAGAGGGCTAGTAAAGTGGAAGGGAATGAATCCAATGTATGTGAACGAAGGAGAAGAGCACGTAGTTGAAAAAACAGGTGAAGTGTATCCTGGATTGATTGCAGCAGGAATGTCAGTTACAGAAACTCATGGATTGGCAAGAATGGGACCCACCTTTGGGTCAATGTTGTTTTCAGGAAAAAAAGCAGCACAGATTGCAGCTGAAAAGATAAAAGAGTTAGAAAGATAACCAATAAAGGCACAGATATTTTATTGAGAATTTCGAAAATTATTCTATATGATGAACCATCTGTTCCAGAAATTCAGATAACACGATTGGGAAAATTTTTAGAAGAAATTTTTCCTGTGGCTGTAGAGACAAGAGAAAATATTTTAAAATTTTCTGTAAAAGACACACCATTAAAAATTGCAGAATGTAAAATTTTTAATCTAAGAAGGGATTTTGAAAAGCACAATCCTACCGAGGAAGAAGTATTGTTTGAAGAATTAAATGTAAACGATACATCAAATACTGAAAACATAATAATGTATGACGGATTTAGACTCCAAAAGGTTTTATCAAATCTTATTTCAGAAAAAGAAAATAAAGAAAATATATTTCACGTGTTCTTTACAAATAAACTAACGTGTACTTTTGATTGTGGTGACTATCGATATCATGGGCGAGCCCTAATAGGAGCAAATCCAACTTTGATTTCCACAACTGGGATTATTGAGGCGCCTGCAAAGCCAAAAGAGTACTACTATGATTTGATGGCTAATTTCACTCAGGGAATCAACGTTGAGTCCATTAAAAAAAAATACCAAGGAACCTATTTGGAATACAACGATTCAAGATTAACAAAGGTGGCAGAGGGGTATCTATTGCAGGCAATTTTTTATTATGAAACAGGGGAACCGTTTTGTGAAGATTCAGGCTGTAGATTATTTAATGCTCATTGGCAAAAAGATCTTTTAGACTCACAAATAAAAATGAATAAGTTATGCGATTGTCATCAAAAAATTTTAAAACAAATAATCACAAGCTAAATAGAATTTAAACAAAGTTTTTTCCTATAATAATTGAATTATTTCAGTCTATGGCATCCAAATTGATGCAGATTCTAATTCATACTTGAAATCATCTAATTTTACTTCGTCTGCACATTTTTTCATGTTTTTGTTTACTAGACATTCACCTAGTGCCTCATTATACATTGTATTTTGCTTTGACTCAAAGGCTGATTCTTTTTCTATTTCACGATTTGGATTTTTACCCATTAAATGATATGTATACTCTGTTGTTTCAATGTCAAGTAATAAATCTGAAAATAACGCACGGTCAACTGTCATTACATCCTCTAAAAACCATTGTTTTTCAAATCCTCCTAGACTATGTGATACAACAATAATATCTGCATTTTCAAATTCATTGACAACTTTAAATTGAATTGATAAAACTTTGGTATAGGTGTCCCAATGAATCATAGAAACATGAATGTCAGATAGATATTGTTCGTTATTTTCTATTTGATTTCTACCTTCTGTTTTAATAATTTTAATTGGTGCAAGATCTGGTTTTTGTGAAGTAGTTCCTTCTGGAAAAATATATAATTCCAAACCAGTTGGTGGTAATTTTTCTTCAAGGTAAGGTAACTCGATAGTAAGATTTGTGATTTCTCCAAGATGGACAATTTTTTCACTGTTTGGATTATCCAAATGAATTGATTCTGGTGAAGATATTTTTTTAAATCCGTTTGGATATGCTTTTACAATATTAATTACTTCATCCGCATCTATCTGGTTGTATGACATATTGTAACCCATAATCCCCGTTGCAGAGTTTAAATTTCCATCGCTTGTGACTGGATGATGAAGGCTAAGTGAGTGGCCAATTTCATGAAGTGTTATGCGTTTGATTGCATCATAATCAAATTGTTTGTGAACTCCATTTTTTACAATGTCCTGAAATTTTTCAAGAGTCATTGTGTTCCAAAAATCTTTATCTTTTTCTGCCAATTCCTTCAAAGTGGTCTGATAATCATCAGTGTAAATGGTGACATTGGCAACTGGAGTTAATGGATGGCTAAATCCAGCTACTCCTGATAACTGAAAAACCGTGGGGTCAGGAGTATCAATATAATTAATAAATCCGTCACAAACAGATTGATTTTTTGGTTGAATATGGGTGGTCATATCCCATACAAATGGATTTTTTGTCACATCTACAATTTTATCATGCCAAATTTGTACTGCATTTGCTGCAATATGATTAAACCTAGGATTTTCGTTATTTTTTACCACGCAATAGTCGATGCGAGTATCATTAAAGACGATTAATCTGTTACCAGTATAGGGTTGAAAATCTAAATATTCTTCTTGATTATAGTCATCACTAAAACCTAATGCGTTATTATTCAATGTAAAGACAAATAATAATAGTGATAGGGCAAAAATAGTGGTTTTTAGCATTTTCTAAGGCTGGTTTTGGAACTTTTCATAAAAGACTTGCTACTATACAACCAGTATTACTTTCTCTAGAATTGGAAGATTAAAATCTAAAACGAATGATCAAGGATTTAAAGTTCTTTGTAAAATATTTGATTATAATCAAAATAGATCGCCAATTTACTAGTTAAGAAAAATAATGTTAGATATTTTTGAAATCCAACCAAAATAGGATGATTTAAGAAAAATGGGGTTTCCTTAACAAAATCAACCTTCCTTTGTAAAAAAGAACAGTGTTGAGATTTAACCTGATCTATTAAATTTTATTTAAAAAAAGTGTGTAAATTAGGTCTATCACTTAAATTAATGATTTCAATAAATTATTTTCATGATGGCAGCAGATTCTGGGGCA
>JAOTVS010000055.1 GCA_029863275.1 Candidatus Nitrosopumilus sp. | reverse complement strand
CAAAATTCAGCAAATTTACATAGCACTTCTCCTTTCTTGGGAATATTTTCCTTGAATTTCACATCAAAGGCTGAGACTCTATCTGAAAATTTGAAAATCAGAGTATCTTCATCGTATTCGTACAGATCTTTTACTTTGCCTGATGTAAGAAATTTCATTAAAAATCCTCAAAGCCTATTCGATTTAATTGCTCGGATGGTATTAAGAGCCCATCATTCCAACCATTTTTGGCGGAGTCCTGTATTCTTTGCTTGAAAAAATTTCATTATCTGCACTTACCATTACAAATTCCATAGAGTTATCTGAAGGGGGAGAAAGAAGAATTTTATCACCTGGTTCTAGAATTTTAAGATCTAGTGTATCACCATCTCCAAAATTAATATGAATGTTTGTTAGCGGTTTTGAGCCAGTATTTTGAATTGTAACCCGACCAATATCAAATAGATTCTGCTTGTCAATTATTGGATCTACAAAAATTTCATACTCCTGTAATGGAATTGACATTTTCATCACATTAGAACCGAAAAATATAGTCATTAGGCCTATTCCGACGACCATTAAAATAATTAAAATGGTGTATTTTTTCACAAGTGATAATTGGAGAATCTAATAATTAAAAATATACTGTATTGATATTTTTTCTCTAGGGTTTAAACTATGAAATAATTTGCAGAGACCCACCTGATTTTATCAAGACTCCACCACCTGATACTATTGTTATGTTATTTCCAGAAGTTATAGTCAAGCTATTTCCATTTGAAATGGTAAGAATTGCACCATTTTGTACTGTAACGTTTCCAACAACATGAGAAGCAGTTGTAATTGTTGAGGTCGTAATTATATTATCAGAATCCATAAAATCTGGTATTCCATCTGAATCAAGATCACTTAGGAGAGTTGCATTGAAGACTTGAATGCGGTTATTGTTAGTATCTGCAACAATTATTCTGTCATTTGAATCAGCTGCAAGTCCTGTTGGGAAATTAAATAGTCCATCAGTAGTACCTTGACTGCCAAAAGTCTGTAGGTGGTTACCTGCAGAATCAAACATTTGAACGCGATGATTGTTTTTATCAGTAACTAAAATTCTATCAAATGA
Source organism: Candidatus Nitrosopumilus sp. (assembly GCA_029863275.1). GTDB lineage: Archaea > Thermoproteota > Nitrososphaeria > Nitrososphaerales > Nitrosopumilaceae > Nitrosomaritimum. The sequence goes on along the minus strand of JAOTVS010000055.1, from coordinate 7,266 downwards.
TTTTATTGCCACTCCTGAAGGATTGGTAAATAACCCATCAGTAGTGCCTAAACCACCAAAACTCTGTATAAAGTCACCATTTGAATTAAATATTTGAACGCGATGATTTCCTGAATCTGCAACAATTATTCTGTTTGTAGAGTCTACTGCAATTGCTGAAGGAAGACTGAATTGACCGTTGCCAGAACCTAAAGTCCCAAAGCTCTTTACAAAGCCTCCTGCGGAAGTAAATATTTGAATGCGGTTATTGTTAGTATCTGCAACAATTATTCTGTTTGTAGAGTCAACAGCAATTCCTAAAGGAAGGCTGAATTGACCGTTGCCAGAACCTAAAGTCCCAAATTGTGAGTTGTAGACTCCTGCGGAAGTAAATATTTGAATGCGGTTATTGCCAGCATCTGCTACAATTATCTTATTTGTTGAATCAACTGCAATTGCTGAAGGATTGTTAAATTTGCCGTTAGAACTGCCTGGACCTCCAATGGTTTGTTGATGAGTGCCTGCAGAGTTGAAGACTTGAACGCGGTTATTGGCAGTATCTGCTACAAGAATTTTATCTAATGGGCCAATCGCAATGTCTGAAGGACCATTAAATTGTCCTGGACCAGATCCAGGAGTTCCAACACTTTGTAAGTGTGGACCGATAGAATCATTGTCAATAATTGTCCCTACACCTTGATTATCTGCAATTGTACATCCAATACAGTTTGATAAATTGACATTAAATGTCTCATTTGATTCGATTAAGATATCACCCTTTACCGGTACAATGACCTGTTTAGTTGACACACCACCATTTACAAAGTCTAATGTGGTCAGGGGAAGAGAATTGTAATCAGAAGGTGATGTTGCAGTTCCTGGTGCTGTTTGGTATTGCACAGACATTGCACCAACGGTACTAGATCGTGTTACTGTAAATATGAAATTTTTAGTACCTGAATCTCCCTCTGTGTCAGTTACATCATTTATTGCAACTGTTGGAAGATCATCATTTGTTATTGTACCTACTCCAACTCCTTCTCCAGGGTTATCACATCCAGTACATCCTGTTAAATTGACGTTGAAAATCTCATCAAGTTCAACCTCAGCATCAGCAACTACAGATACTGAGATTGTCTTGCTAAGAGAACCACCATTTGTAAAGTTTACAGAAGAGGTTATTGAAGAATAATCACCAGGGGAAATTGCAGTTCCATCTACAGTTTGGTACTGAACTGTTACAGCATTAACATTATTAGAACGTGTTACATTGAATACAAAGTTTGTAGGAGAACCAGAAGTACCTTCAGCCTGAGCCACATTATTTATTGTAATTACTGGAAAATCATCATTAATTATGGTGCCTGTTCCTTGAGGAACAATGATGTTACATCCAACACAGTCTGTTAAATTGACATTGAAAATCTCATCTGGTTCTATAGTTGAATCAGTTCCTATAGGAACGGTAATTGTCTTTAGTGTCTCTGCACCTACAAAGTTTAGGGTGCCTGATGCAAGTGAGTAATCAGAGTCAGCAAGAGTTGCAGTACCGTCAGATGTTTGGTATTGGACTGAGATGTCACCAACACCTGTACGTGTAACATTGAATACAAAATTAGTAGAGCCTCCAGTTCCTTCAGCTAGAGTAACATTGCCTATTGAAACAGTTCCATTAAATGCAACTACTTCGTTAAAGGTTTTAATTGAATAGCCCTTTGCAATTACACCATCAATAACATCTGTAAGGTCTTGGTATTGAGCAGTATCTAGAGTACCATTGTATACTTTATTTGGCCATTCTCCAGTAAATTTAGAAAACTCAAAGGGGTGAAAAAGTACTACTGCATATCCTCTTTCTAATATACTTGCATCAATGTCAGCTAAAATCGAAGTAGCATTATGATCGATAGGAGGGGAACTTGGTGGTACTGGTTCTTCAAAAAAGGCAGATACGGGAAGATGATAGAGTCCAGAACCTGCAGTATTTTTATTACCATCTGCTACAAAAATATCTTCTGGAACTGGCTCAGAGGAAACTTGGGAGCTAAGAATTGTCATATTAAGACCATTCATTACAGTTTCAGTTTCATTATTAAAAAGGTTGAAAGGAGGAACAAAAATGTTTGGTGGGGCAGGAAACAATAAAGTTAGTTTATTTTGTGCGGCTGTCATGTTGGTTAATTGATTTGTTTCGGCAGGATTAGTAAAGTCAGTATGATTCCACCCATGGTTAAAGAGTTCAAATTGTCCTGAGGTTACTCCTGCAATTGCAGCGTCTACAAGGGTTTGATCAGGAACAGTTTGGTTAAAGAAATTGGCTATAGGTCCAATTGTCAGTTTTTCTCCTCGGGTTGTAAATTCATCAAAAATCATTATCTGTAAATCATGAATAAAGAAATCTTGAACATCATCCATTCTGAAAACAACACAGTTGCATCCCTCTCCAGGATTAATGGCAGCTGCGACTTCGGGTGATGATTGACCAACAGATTGGGCTGGAGATATTGGGTGTTGATCTGGATTAATGTGTGCGCCTGCACCTTGATAATTAGGACCATAGATGCTCAATACTAAAGCGTCAATTTCTTCAGAAGTAAGATCATTTTCAGCAAATACAGTTCCAGATGAGCCTGCAACAAATATTATTGCTAAACTTAAAACAATAATTTTATTGGAATTATTTAAAACCACTAAATTATCCTCATAATCACCACTTAATATATTTATTATTAAAAAATCCAATGGATCAAAACCGTGTTTAAAACACCAAACCTAGAGTTTAGAAGACAATGATAGGGTAAATAATCTGAAATCCAAATCACGAATTTACGTGAAGAGATCCACCAGACTTTATCAAAACGCCGCCTGATTGTATTGTAATGCTACTTCCAGAAGTAATATTCAAGCTTAGTCCATTTGGAATTGTCAATACGGCCTCATTTTGTACAATGACATTTTGAACTGTATGAGAGGTGTTAATGGTGATTGAAGAGTTGATTATATTTTCAGGATCCACAGAATCAGGTATTCCATCTGAATCAAGATCATTTGGAGGTCCAAATGTATCATCATTTGTTATGGTGCCTACTCCTTGAGCATCAGTAATTTCACATCCAGTACAGTTTGATAAATTGACATTAAATGTTTCATCTGACTCTATTGTATCATCACCATTTACAAGAACCGTGATTGTCTGAGTTAATGGGCCACCATCTGCAAAGTTTAGTGTACCTGAATGGAAAATGTAATCAGAATCAGCTGTAGTTGCAGTGTCATCGGCTGTTTGGAATTCTACAGATAAGGCACCACTGTTATCAGTACGGGTTACCGTAAATACAAAATTAGTAGTACCAGAATCTCCTTCAAAGAGAGTTACATCATCTATTGAAACAGTTCCTTCAAATGCAAGAACTTGACCAAATGTTCGAATTGGATAATTTTTAAAATTTACCCCATCAATAATTGCACGTATATCATCCATCAAAGTTGCATTTGGGGCATTAATGTAAGTCCCATTTGCAAATGTTTGAGCATGATCTTGTGCATGCAATGTCACCACCGCATATCCTCTTGAGGCAATACTAGTATCAATATCATCTAAAATCTGCATATTTGAAATACGAGTTGGTGGTTCTACACCAAAGTCAATAAATTTAACATCTGAAGGTAAATGGTATAGTCCACGAGAATCTACAATGTTACTAGTGCCATCTGCAACATAGTGTGGTTCCATATCAACTATACCTTCAGAACTAATTGTTTCAAAATCTGTTGCAACTAAGGCATCTAGTGTGGTGTTATTAAATGCGTTAAAGGGAGGAACAAAAAATGTGGTGTTTGCACCAAAAAGTAACTCCGCTTTATCTTGTCCTAGTTGCAAATGAGCCGTCTGATTTCCCAAGGGTTCAAGTGAAAAATCATTATGAAACCATCCATGATTAAAGAGTTCAAACAATCCAGAACCTACTCCTTCTACGGCAGGATTAACAACAGTTGAATCACCTCCAAAAATATAGAATATTGGTCCTATTGATAGAAATTCATTTCTCTGTGTAAATTCATCCATAATTGCTACCTGTACTGTGTTTACAAAGTAATCTTGCAAGTCATCCATTCTAAAAACAACACAATTACATCCATTTAGGAGTGCTGCTTCTACTTCAGATGAAGTTACACTTTGAGATTGTTTCGGTAGATATTCCAAGTATTGTGATGAAACCTCAGATACACCATCTGCAGAAACACCCTCCCCAATACCTTGCCCATTTGGTTTAGCCATGCTGTATCGTCCAGTATCAAGTTGTTCTTGAGTAAAATCATTTTCAGCTAAAACAATCGAAGATGGACCTGCAATTAGGATCATAGATAATACTCCAATCAGTAATTTAATAGTAAAAATAAACATTTTATTTTTTGATGAATTTTCTATTAATATATTTTCAAGTGAAATAATACAATGTGACAGAATCTATTATAAACTTAAGTGATTAAAACACGTGAAATAAAATCTTTATTTTAATGGCCAAAATATGATACCTAGTAAAATCATTTTTTCAAATAATTGTAAAAAAGCATTTTCCTTGCAATTTATAAGCATAAAATTTCTACTTTGTACAATGGATATTAATCAAAAACAAGACCCTGATTATGAACCAGTCAAAATTGATTATGTGGGATTTGTCGATCCTTATGCAGTAGAAGGAATGGTGATTCTCAAAGCAGAAAATGGAAAAGAATTCCACATGAGAGCATTTTCAGGCGAAGTTGCTAAACATATTTCAAGTTTTACTGAATCTTCTCAAGAGCCAGTCCCTTCTATTTACAAAATGATTGAAGATATTTGTGAAGAAAATGAACTGTTATTGGTCAAAGTCAAAATCTATGAAAGTGGTGAAGTATTGCGTGCAAATCTCTACTTTACTGGCAAAAAAGATATGATCCTGAGGAATTATCGAGCCTCTGATGCATTGGCATTAGGGGCATTCTACAAAGTCCCCATATTAGTTAGAAACAATCTTCTAAAGACCAGCATGGAAGCATAAATCAAATAATTTTTCAAAAATCATTCTAAAAAATAGATTTTATCCACAAAATTCCCAATCTAAAATAAGATTTTGTAACATTAAAAAAGCTACAATTTATTTACCATTAAAAGTAGCCATAACCAGATACTATCCCTTGATGCTTCTATCGCCCGATATCTGTCGTTTTGGGAATAGTATCTTTGAAAATATTTTGTGAGTATAGCGCCTAATCTAATTTTGAAATCCAGAATAATATTAGATAATAACAGGTCTTTGCCTAAATTTTAGACCCACTGCATTTATTCCAGAAATTTGCTCGTTTATTTTTGGATAATTTGATTTATTATCGGATATTTCCTTTTTGATAATTGTAAGATAATGAAATAATTTTTTTACTTGTTTGTTTTTTTGGTTTTTTGATAAAGGAGAAACAACTATGTCTCTTAGATTTGAAGAGATATCACAGAATTTAATCAATTTTGCTTGAATTGTAGAATTTTTTAATTGCTCAATGTATGCAGATTCTCTTTGTTTTTTAGTTAATTTCATATCTTTTGTTAATGACAATACAATAACGGATATAGTATTTCCAAATATGTTGTTAATATCATCAAAAGTTGTGTCAGTGTATTCAATTGTATCATGAAGCCAAGCAGCTGATAGAATATCACGATTAGATATTCCTAGATTTTTTAATCGATTTACTACTTCTTCTAAATGATCAACAAATGGAGTAACATTATCTTTTCGTTTTTGATCTTTATGCTTTTCATATGCAAATTTTTTTGCATTGATAATAACTTGTGTGTTGTCCAATAATTCAATAATTTTATTCTAATATGTAGATGTTTGGAGTCAAATGTTTAGAATTAAAAATGCGTTGCTTCATAATTCGGCAAACTCATCATGTTTCAGACATAGCTTCTTTAATCATCAGCAATGCTCAAACGAATCTTATATTACTAAAATGTTCCTTAAATCAATAATTCATATCTGCAAGTCATTTGAAAACAAGAGGCGAATTATACTCAAATACACTTGTAGTAATAACAAGTCCGGGAATTTTTCGGGCAAAGTCTGAGTAAGAGAATATTTAAGAATTAATTTTTGGGAGGGCTTATTCTACTTGTGCAAATATTATAATGTCCTCGGTAAGAATCAGGTAATTTACTATGATGTATACATCATTTTGGCAAGCAAAACCAAGCAGAATATAAATACAAATTAAAGTATCTTCCCTAGTTCCATCTTCATATAATGAGCCACTGAAATCTGAATATGGCCACCAAATCGAGGCGTATTGTGAATAGAGAGCTTTCTTTCCGTATGGACCTGACCAATTAGATTTTGCCTGCACACTTTATGACGGCATATGAGACTTGAAATTCAGAGATATCAACCAGGTAAGTAATTTATTCACATCTTAGCATAGTGGTAATATACGTACGTCAACAATATCGAAGACGGAAATGATAATTGCTCCACCAGGCTAGCCAAGCACAATTTTTAAAAAAGGTCAAAAAATTTCGAAATATTGGATCAACTAAATAGATTCATCGGCTTATCTCTAATTTCTTTAATCATTAAAAATGAAATATATTTTTTATGTGATTATAGTCACGTTTTTGCTTGCATCAACTGCTGTTTTGACCTCAAGTGCCTTTGCTGAAGAATTAGTATTATCTGCAGAGTCAAAAAAGTTAGAATACAAGTATAATCAAACCCCCTCAATTTTTGGAATTGTTACTGATATGGATGGAAATCCAATGTCCAAAGTTTCAGTATATGCGTCATTTCCTTATATTAAGTCAGAAAATAACTCCTCAGATTCGAATAGCATCGTTTACTCTTCTACCATAATTGGTTTTACAACATTTAGTGATGGAAAATTTTTGCTAAATCCCACAAATCCTAGTCCTCCAGGAGAGCACACAATAAAAGTTACTGCAAAAACAGACCAGACAGAGGAGAATATTTTTGTGACTTTTAATGTTAAAGAAGATGGAAATATTATAAAAAAGCCAATAACTTCAGACACAAAAGCTAGTATAGAAACAGCCAAATTATCGTATAGTGTTTTAGAGCAAAAAATGGAAACACAAAAAGGCCAATACAAGAAAATTAAAAATCCAACAGATAATCTAGTCGCAGAGCAACAAGTCGCAGAGCAACAAGTCGCAGAGCAACAAGTCGCAGAGCAACAAGTCGCAGAGCAACAAGTCGCAGAGCAACAAGTCGCAGAGCAACAAGTCGCAGAGCAACA
>JAOTVS010000054.1 GCA_029863275.1 Candidatus Nitrosopumilus sp. | reverse complement strand
ACATAGAGTATCTGGCATTTTTCTCATCCTCCACACTGTCCAATTCCATTCCATGTATCTGCATCACCTCATGGAAAATCACGTCTCCCAATTCTCCACTTCTTAAAGGTTTCATCTGAAACCTTCTCAAGCGAAGTTTTAGCCGTCCTCAGAGTTTCATTTAGTGCGGTGATTGGTTGTTTTGCTGAAACCGTTTTCATTTTCTTCACCTCCGTTACTCTACTTTCACTGTCTTAGCTCTTGATTTTTTTTCAGCAAGAGCAAATGACAGCTCTAAAATTCCGTTTGTGTATTTGGCCTTTGCAGAGTTTTCATCCACTATGTTTTTGAGTGGAACCGTAGCTCTGTATTTTCTACTTTCGCGTTCTGCAAAAATAGATACAGTATTATCCTCAATATTCACCTTTATGTCTGCTTTTTCTATACCAGGCATCTCAGTAACGAGTGTGAGGGTGTTCTCTTTTTCATTGAGTGTCTGATCAACGTAAATTTGTCTTGCATCAGACTCTTCAATTGCATTTGAAGGTCTGGTGTTTCCCCACTCTCTTAAATGAGGCCGTCCGTCAGGACCTACGGTCATTTCATAGCCGTAATAATATGGCCCAAAGGTTTGGATTCTGTCTCCTTTTGGATTTTCAAAGACGTCGTCCATGTTAAAAAAAGGGCTCGACAGTCTTCGAAATTTGTTTTCGAATTGGTTATCAAACCACATGTTATTTCACTGAGATATGTAATATCCATTACATTATAAAAATATTTTGCATATTTTCTATATTACTGACAAAATGTCATATATAGGACAAAATTAATATAATAATAATATCTAAAATCACTGTGCAACAACTCGCTGTTTTTGAGAATCATGGCAAACCCAAGGATCAAAGACAGGTTACCTACTTTTGTAGATTGTGCCGTCAATATGGGATCAAAACAAGAAAATCACATCTTCAAAATTTTCACGGTGCAAGTAGGGATACTGTTACTAAAAGAAGTAACAATGATTTGGTAAATGTAATCTTTGTTGAATCAAAATAAAAATTCATACACTATTGATTAAATCTAAAAAAAATAAAAAATGGATTATTGAACTGAGATAGATTTTTTCTTTGCAACAGAGGTTGGTTTTGATTTTGGAAGAATAATATCCAAAACACCATCAGTTAGTTTTGCTTTTACATTTGATGAAACTATATTTTCAGACAATGGTAATGTCCTGTAGAAAGAAACATGACTACGTTCCTTTCTTAGATAGTTTTTCTTCTTTTCTTCTGATTCTTCTTTGTGTTCTGCTGATACCTCAAGTGCATTATCTGTAACTTCAAGTTTTACCTCGTTCTTTTTTACACCTGGAACATCCATTTTCACTCTGAACTGATTTCCTTCATCGATTACATCACATGATGTTTGGGGCATGTGAGGCATTTTTGGAAGATGAATTGATGGAAATGATGAAAATGCTTTTTCCATGTCTCTTCGAAAATTTTCTATAGATTTGTCAATGTCCATCCAGCTTGATGTCATAAATGGTGTTATTCCTGCACTCTTTTTTGGAGTTTTCGATTTTGCCATGTCTTTCTTTTTAATTATAAATATAAAAACACAAAACACCATTCTCAATTTTGATTAAAATGATATTTTCATTGATTTATGGTCAAAATCAAAAATAAAAATCATGCAATATATTTAATAATTAATTTCACTTACTGTTTTTGCATTAGACTTTGGTTTGATGCAAATCACGGAAATGCAGGGTATTGACCTAAGCAAAGTACTTTGGTATGATGTTTATGCAATTCCGTGTTAAATTTTATACAAAATTAAATCTTGAAAAATTTATGAAAATGTTCTCCTTATGTTTTACTCTTCTGATAAAGAGCAAAACTCATTTTGTATTGAACAAAAAGTTCAATTGCTTAAAGTTAATTGATGTAAAATATTGTAAATCTACCAAGTTCTGCAACTCTGGTAGTTCTGAAAAATCCCCCAAATGGATCTGAGTTTTTAGTTTGACTCCAAAAAATTTAGAACAGATAGGGGTCCACGGGGATTTGAGTCTTGGGGTTTGAGGGGTTCATAGATTAACTGAGTTGTTTTTCTAATTCCTATTACCACGATAACATGAACTCCTACATACGTTCCAACCTTCAAGGGCCAAATTGAATTCATGTCAGAGTATCTCAGGGTTTGACAGTTTGTTTTAATTCCATACGAGTAAAAATGACGCCAATGGCTGTAGCAAACCACAAAGTGGAAAGTCTTGTCAAAATCACAAGTGAGGAGGCAACAGAAAAATCTAATCCTTGCCTTATCAAAAGAAAATCAGCCACACCTTCATTAACACCTATTCCTGCAGGCAAAAAGGAGAGAACTCCATATCCCAAGGAAGTAAAGTAGATTTGAGATGTCAAAAGAAAGCCCAAATCAACGTTTAGGGAAAGAAAAACAAGATAGACTGCTAAAGAGTCTATACTCCATCCTAAAATGCTGAAAAGCCAACCTTTGGTCATGCTTTTTGAACTTGTCAGAGTGGAAAACGACTTGGTGGGTTCCACTTTGGGAAAATTCTTTGAAATGAACTTAATTTTTAAAAGTCTAGAGTAAAAAGACGTGAAAATCCTTTGGCTTTTGAGAAGAAGATATGTCCCACCAAGGATGATGGCTGAAAAAATCATTAGGGAAAGGGAGATCGTGCTCGAGTATAACAATAAAGATACAAGAATTATCGATGTCCCTGCAAGCAAATCATGGTATCTCTCGATAAAAATAATTGCAATTGATTTTTCAGTAGGAACGTTAATTCTTTCTTTTAGATAAATAGATTTTATGAAAGTGCCTATTCCACCAGGAGTAGTAATTAGTGAAAGTCCTGCCATGTAGATTGACATATTTTGGAGATACGAAATTTTTTCACCCAAAGTATTCAGCAAATCTTTTTGACGGAGACTCTTTACTAAATGTGACACAAAACCTAGAGCAAAGATTAGAATCAGGAATTCCACTTTAATTTGTAAAAAGGATTCAAAGATTTTTTCAACATCTGAAACCAAGATAAACAGTATGTAGAAAAGTATGGCTCCAATTACAACCCACAAAAATCGCTTTTTAATTAAATCAATTAATGCCATAATCTATCTGAAAATAATTTTTAAAGACTAATTCAAACCTTAGTTTTTGTGTTGTTAATAACAACATTCATTTTTATTCTCATTGATCATTGATTTGATTTTGTTAGCTAGTGCATCAAGATCAACATCTGGCTCTGTAAAAACCAAAAAAAGATAATTACATATATTCATTGTTAGGATTGATGTTTTTTCTCTGTGTATTGTAGAATAGTTGAAGGTGCCAAATGAATCATCAAATTCTTTTCTAAAATTTGATTCTAAAGCAAATTTCATGTACATCGATCTTCGTCTTTCATTATTTTCATATGGAGTTACTCCCTCTTTGAATCCTCCTGCATACAAATTTCCAAAATTACTAATCAGTCCTGCAAATCTCACATTTTCAAGATTTCTAACCTTGTCACATAATTTCTGCATCAAAGTGGAGTTTCTTTCCTCTTGAACAACATTCATCAGTATCTAAATTACTTTTTATAATTTAAAGAGTTAAATTAAATTTTACTAGTGCTAATTTGCTATTATTGTATCTGTCGTTGTATTTTTAGATAATAAATTATTAAAAAATTAAAAGGGCTGAAATTTAAGGCCAGTAGCTAGAAGCACCCTGACGACAATTTCAATTGGATCCCATTACGGGGGATTTTGGGCCAAGTATCAGCTTAAGGCCTGAACTGGTCGTAATCAGGCGACAACGTAGCCTTTCATAGTTATTTTTCTAATTATGCTATTTAACTAGTGATAAAATTTGAGTCTAGTGGTAATATTTGAAAATAAATTTAATTGGGATCGTACTAAACCAGAACACCAAGAAATTGATGTCTGTGAAATTATTGTTTAGGCACTAGGTTGAAAATTATCACTTGTATAAATATTAAAACAAAAAAATTTTTGATATGGAAAAAAAGACACCATGTAAAATCTTTCCAGCAAATGATAAGAGGAGAAGTTCTAATGTACGATAAAATTTTGGTCCCACATGCGGGGACTTCTGCTGGAGGAAAAGCCTTGGAGCATGCAACAAAATTAGCAAAAATCCATGGTTCCAAAGTTACTATACTTCACATAGTTGAAAAAATACCTACCCCTTCTTCTTACGGGTTTGAGCTTGAGAGGAAAAAATGGGCAAAAGATCTCCAAAAGGCACAAGAAGAAATACAACATGAAATGAAAGAGAAATTTCAAAAACTAGCTAACAAATACCGATCTGAAAAAATCCAAATTACTGTTAAAATTAAAGAAGGATATCCCGATGAGGAAATCCCAAAAACCTCCAAAATAGGAAATTATGATTTAGTAATTATGGCAAAACGACGTAAACTGAGAGGTTTCAAATCCATTCTTAAACTTGGAAGTGTTTCTCGAAAGGTCCTAGAGCAAATCTCTTGTCCAATTATTTTAATCGATGGAGAGAAAAAATAATTGTTTATTATTCTCAAGAAAACTATCGGTACTACTGCCAAAGTGGTTGAGGATTATGGAGGATATGAGATAACGGTTACAGATAAAGAAAAGTTTCCTTGGTTTGATGTATTTTTATTATTGCTAGACTCGGGATTTCAAATATGGATCGATAAAAAAAACTCTCACATTCAGATAATGTCAAAACCAGAAGTAAACTAGAAAATGATTCCAAAATACATTCTTTATCCCATAATACTTGGATGCATTTCCTTTACAGTTAGTCTGGCTGGATTAAATGTTGAACAAATTGCATCAGTCACAATATTTGCTTCCCTAATTGTTGGAACTCTACTCTTTTGGAGATTCAGATTGGCATTTGCGCTTGTGGGAGTCGCTCTTATGCTAGGATTAGGTTTGCTCAATACAGAAACCATGATAGAATTTGCTGGATTTGACATGATATTATTTTTGGTAGGAATGATGATTGTAGTCGGATTCTTGGAGGAGAAAAAATTCTTTGAGCATCTTCTTGGCAAGATAATGAAAGGGGTTGGAGAGAATCCTGTAAAATTAATAGTTGTTTTGATGTTAATGTCTGCCTTGTTTGCAGCTTTGGTTGATGAGGTAACGTCAATTCTTTTCATGACAGCAACAGTTTTGCATCTTACTGGAAAGTTGCGAATAAGTGCAATTCCCTTGGTAATGATGACAGTATTTGCAACAAACATTGGAAGTAGTGCTACCGTTGTGGGAAATCCTGTGGGTGTATTGATTGCAATGCGGGCAGAACTTACATTCATGGAATTTCTTAGATGGGCCACACCAATATCCATCGCAGGATTAGGAGTGGCAATTCCTCTGTGTTTGGTGTACTTTAGAAAATACATAAAACATATGGGAGACGCCTTAAAAACACAGAAAACTGAAGATATTCTATTAGAAAACAATGAAACATCTGGAGTAGAGGTAACAATCCAAAAAGAGAGTTTTAAAATTCCATGGATAGTGTTTGTTGGAACAATTGCGGCACTTGTAGCCCACAGTCCACTAGAAGTTGCACTGGGTCTTGAAAAAAATGTGCTTCTTCCTGGAGTAGCTTTTGCTGCTGCGGGAGTTGTCCTATTTCTAAACCACAACAAGGCAAGGGAGATGGTAGAAAAAAGAGTTGACTGGTGGACATTGGCATTTTTCATCTTTTTGTTTGCATCAGTTGGTACAATGAAGATGCTTGGTGTTACTACTGTACTGGCAGAAGGAATGTATGATCTAAGTGGAAATGATGAAACAAATCTGTTTCTCATCTTTGTCCCAGTTACCAGTATACTCAGTGCTCTTATGGATAATGTCCTAGCAGTAGCTACATTCATTCCTGTGGTTCACGAGTTTGGGGATCTAGGCGTGGACAATTACCCGTTCTGGTGGGCGATGCTGTTTAGTGGGACTTTCTTTGGTAATCTTACACTGATTGGAAGCACTGCAAACATTGTGGCAATTGGAATGCTTGAGAGAAGAAAGCGTGGGAATATTTCACTTAAAGAATGGATAAAGCCTGGAGCAGTAATCTCCATTCCTACCATGATACTTGCAACAATTTTGGTATTTTTGCAGATTCCATTAATGCCATAATCCTTTCAATTTAACTTCAAAAACTACTCTTGATACAACCAAAAAGCCTATTCGATAGATTTTCAAAATAATCTTGATTATTTCTTATGTGTTTCAAGAATAAGAACCACTAAAGGGAATGGGTCCAAGTGGATTCACCCACCAAAATGCGGACAAAAATGGACGCAGATAGGCATGAAATTTAGGTTTCATTTTCCAATTGCGACATCCCCGTTATAGATTGAAACTCCTACAATTAATCTATGTTAATTTTTTCAAGTTAAACCCACATTGTTTCTTTAGCGAAAAATTAATCCTCACCTAATATTCCAATTACCTTTCCAGGAATATCCTTTAATCGACTTACTGCCAAAGTGCGCTCATATCCAAGATGTTTGAGGTTCATCGCAATCATTGTAGCTCTTATTGTATTTGGTCCTAAACCTATTGCAACCATCTTTATTCCAAGATTCTTCAAAGTTTTAGTCATTGTTCTAACTGCATTAGGATCTGAAGGTTCCCCATCAGTTAAGGTCAAAAAAATATTTGGTCTTTTTGATTGCAAAATTGGAAACATTTTTCCATAAACCTCAGCAAGCGGAGTTGATCCATTTGCTACAATTTGAGCCAATCTTTTAGCTGCAATTGTATTCCATTTTACATTCTCAGATTTTATTTGCCAACATACAACTGTTCTATTTTGTGTACTAAATGCATAAACTGAAAATTTTACTTTCAGATATGCTAAAACTTCACAAAGTGCCAAAGTTGCTTTTTTGTACTCTAAGGCATCTGATGATATACTTGATGAATGATCCAATAAAATAACAATTTTTGTTTTAATTGATTTTTTTACATCCGTAAAAAAGGGCTCGTGTCCTTCAATGTAATTTTCACTATCAAATTCATCACCACTTCTTAGGTGTTGCTCTTTCCATCCCGATTTCCATTCTTTGAATTTTATTTTCAAGCTATTAATCAAACTAATATCATAGATTTTTGTTTCATCTACATTATTTGTAGTTGGTATCTGTACTCCAATTATCTCAGGTGCCAATCCTTTATTATCACTTTTTTTGTTTTCATCCAAGAGTACTTTGTATTCATCGTATACATTCTCACCGCCAAGGATGGCTTCTGGATCAATTTTTCCAAAATCACCCTCCTTATTTTTTGAAATAATTGTTAAAAATTTCAACAATTCTTCTTTAGTTAATGCCATTCCTGCTTTCATAAAAGGTAAAGACACAGGGACGGTTAGAAGTGAGTCTATATCTAAAATTTTTATTATCTCACTTACCCTTTTTTCTAACCAATCTGTATCATGACCTTCTTTGATTGCCTCATCTACTATTTTTTGGGCCAATTTGGATGCTTTTTTAATATTTTCAAATTGACTTGATTGAATTTCACCCTTTATTGCTCCAAACATAAAGTATTGATAAAAGGCCTCAACAATTCTTGCTTTGCCATAAACTGTGTGTAATTGAGGTCTTGAAACAAGCATGTAAGAATAATTAAAAATAATTTCATCATCCATTCCTTGCCACATTTTTCTACCAAGATGTTCTACTCTTCTGGTTTCCAATGCGTTAAGAATAAATCCAAATGCGTGGTCATTACTAAGAATTTTTTTGCAAAATTTGATTCGCATTGCCTCATACCATAACGATGTTCTAAACTGTCTATATCTTTGAAAATAACTCCCAATTCTCTTTTCCATTGGAGTCAAAATTACTTTATTTTCAACTAGTCTGGTTTTAGTTTCCATTTTATCTGAAAATTCGACTATGACATTTTCTTTTTCAGACCATCTTCTAACTAAGAATGTAGCAATTTCCAATAAAGTTTCATTTCTTAGTTCTAAAGACTGCATCTAATTACCAAACATTGATGTTATGATGTCTTTTACCTTCTGATGTTCTATATTTCCCCATTGTGTGTATACATTTCCAAAAACTATGGTAGCAGCTTCTTTTGCAGACATTTCATTGTCTAATAATTTTCCAAACGCTATTGTCTCCCTTAGGCTTGGTGAATAAAATAATTCCTCAACTGCAGCGGCTTGTCGAAGTATATTTGCAAGCTTTATTCCTTGAATAATTTCTGGTACGTGGTTTTCTGAAACATATTTTTTTACAATTGACAACTCTACATCTTCAGGTGGATACTCTAAACTAATTCTAACTGGAAACCTGCTTAGCAATTGTGGTGGAAGTTCTTTTGTGCCACTATGTGATAAAGGATTGACTGTTGCAATCACAAACCAATCTTCTTTTGCCTTGATTATTTCCCCAACTGATTCTTTTAATACAATTTGTCTTCTATCATCAAGTGCCTCATCTAGCC
>JAOTVS010000017.1 GCA_029863275.1 Candidatus Nitrosopumilus sp. | reverse complement strand
GCGTATATGATAGATGCATTCAAGTCTACCCTAGAAGAATTGATCTATACGGATATTATTATTCTTGTAATAGATATTAGCGATTCATTATTTGAATTAAAAAAGAAATTTGCTAGTTGTATGCGTACATTAAATGATGTAGGTGTGGAACAAGATAGAATAATTTTTGCTTTAAATAAATCAGATTTAGTATCAAATTTTGAAATCCTAGAAAGAGTTAAAATTTTAAATTTAACAGATAATAAAAAATGGATTGCAGTATCTGCCTTGGCAGAAAAAAACCTAACTGAAATGAAAACTTTAATAAAAAATATTATTGAAAATCAAAGCTCATATAATTTTATTAATAATTTGTCAAAAACCAATGATCCCTATGGAAATTGAAGTAGTAAGAATTGGTCAAAGAGTTGTAAGAGACGATAGGGTAACTACTCACGTAGCTTTGGTTGCAAGGGCATTTGGTTCAAATACAATTTTTATGACTGAGGTAAATCCCGATATCAAAGACACCTTAGAAAAGATAAACAAGACTTGGGGCGGAAATTTTTTAATTGAATTTATTGATAATTGGAAATCAATTATAAAATTGAAAAAAGAAAATGGCTTCAAAATTGTTCATCTTTCGATGTATGGAGAAAAAATTGATGAAATACAATCTGAACTGAGAACAGAAAAGAAATTACTTGTTGTAGTTGGCGCCGAAAAAGTACCCAGAGAAATTTATGAATTTGCTGACTATAATGTAAGTATCGGGAGTCAACCGCATTCTGAAGTTAGCGCTCTTGCCATACTTTTGGATCGGATTCAACAAGGCAGTCAATTTGAGAAAGTATTTTCAGGAGCAAAAAGAAAGATCATACCCACAAAAAGGGGGAAAACTGTGGAAATGAAAGAGACAAGGGATTAATAATAGAATGTAATTAGTCATTAAAGTTGGTAGACAAGTACGAGGATCCTTTTGTAAGAATTGCATCAATGATTGGCGGGGATGAGTATCTAAAAGTTGCAAGATCCCTATTGAAAGCAGAGGATGCAACTGACGAAGAAATAGCAAGTTCCACTGGTTTAAGAATAAACATGGTTAGAAAAGTTTTGTATGATTTATTTGGAAAATCTTTGATTACAGGAATTAGAGTAAAAGATGAACGTAAAGGGTGGTTTGTCTACAGATGGAGAACTAGACGAGAGGAAGTAGAGCATTTTATTGAAGGCCAAAAAAAGAAAATTACCGAAAGATTACAACAAAGATTAGATTATGAAAATTATTCTGATTTTTATCATTGTGGCAACGAAGACTGTCCACGAGTTACCTTTGAAGATGCTTTGGAGGGAATGTTCAAGTGTCCGTCTTGTCAGAATGTCTTAAATTTAAAGAAAAATGATAAATCGAAAAAAGCCTATGCAAAGAAAATTGATGAAATGAAAAAAGATATGCAGCAATTATTCTGAATGAACCTTTACAAAGTTATTCCAAATAATTTAATGTCTAATCAATTTAAATAATAAAACCTGAAAATTAGCTGACTAAATTAAATATAGGTAGTTATTGGAACAGATCCTTGAATCAAATTATTACCACAAATCCAGCAACTGGTGAAGAGATTTCAAGATATTCCCAGATGGATAAAGACCAAGTTTTTCAATTGGTAGGAAAAGCTAAACGCGCCTTTCCAGAATGGAAAAAAGATTTAGAACAACGTAGAAGTTACATTTACAATTTAGTTGAATATTTGAGAAAACACAAAACCGACCTAGCAAAAATTGCTACCTCTGAGATGGGAAAGCCTCTCAAAGAGTCAATTGGAGAGGTTGAAAAATGTGCATGGGCTTTAGAATTTTACGCTGATTATGGAGATAGTTTTCTAGCAGATGAAGTCTTAAACACTGATGCTCGAAAAAGCTTTCTAACTTTTGAACCACTTGGAGTAATTGGTTCCATAATGCCATGGAATTTTCCATATTGGCAAGCTTTGAGATTTGCCGCACCATGTTTAATGGCAGGCAATGTAATTGTAATGAAACCAGCTAGAATAACTATGCAATCAGGAATAGAAATTGAAAAGGCATTTACGGAATCAGGAATGCCCGATGGTATATTTCAAACTGTAGTAGGTAGTGTAGAATCTGCAAACCATCTCATCGATTCAGATGTCAATGCAGTTACATTTACGGGTAGTACAACTGCAGGTACAAAGGTTGGCGAACGAACAGCTAGAAATTTAAAAAAATGTGTGTTGGAACTTGGTGGTAGTGATCCGTTTATAGTGTTAGATGATGCCATAATTGAAAAGGCAGCAGAAGGCGCAGTTAAAGGAAGATTCATTAATTGTGGACAGAGTTGTGTTGCTTCAAAAAGATTTTTTGTGGGAAAAAATATTGCCAAAGATTTCATTGAATTATTTATTAAAAAAGCATCTCAACTAAAGATAGGAGATCCTAAATCTATTGAAACAGATATTGGCCCGCTCTCAAGTAAGGATGGTTTAGAAACAATATCTGGAATTGTAGAGGATGCAAAAGAAAAGGGAGCTGAAATCCTTTTGGGAGGTTCAGAAATTGAGGGAAAAGGATATTTTTACCAACCAACAATTATTACAAATGTTAAACCTGATATGCGAATTGCAAAAGAGGAGACTTTTGGTCCAGTTGCCCCCATAACAATAGTTGAAAATGAGAGTGAAGCAATCAGACTAGCAAATAACATTGAATTTGGATTAGGTGCAAGCATATGGACACAAGATTTGCAAAAAGCTGAGAAAATGTCTAGAAGGATAGAATCAGGCATAGTCAGCGTCAATAATGTTGTACTTTCAGATCCTAGAATTCCTTTTGGTGGGGTAAAGCATAGTGGGTTTGGAAGGGAATTATCAAGATATGGAATGCTAGAATTTGTAAATATTAAAGCAGTTAGATTCTATGAAAACCTAACTCATCATCATTATGTAGAATAAATTTGTAATACCTAGTTTCCTTGTTTAGAAACATCTTGAGTAAGACTCTCAACTAACTTTTCATAATGATCCCTAGTTTTTCCAGTTTCTTTTAGTTTGTGTTCTTCAATATCATTTAGTTGTTTATCAACTTTTTCTGAAACATATTGTAATCGAGCTTCTGCCATCAAAAATAATTTGTTATTCTCTTTCCAAAGATGTTCAGTAATGTGTTCAGTGTATTGTTTCATATCATTAATTAGATTTGAAGAATTTCCAGATTCAATGTATTCTTTTGCAGACTCTTCCATTTGTTTTCCAATTTCTCTTGAACGTTCGTGATCTATTAACATCATAGCAATCGGCCCCATATTTCGTGGCATCCCGGCCTGTTCCAATGCAGGAAATAATGCATTTTCTTCTTTACTATGGTGACACACATCAGTAAAGTTTTTGGAAAAATCAATTACAGGAGTAAGAATTGATTCAGGAATTTGTTTTCCCTTAACAAGAAGTTGGATGGTAGTTTCCATTGCTTTAATTACTTTTTCAATTAACTCATGATCTCGACGTAAAGAAGCAGTTGACATTATATTTTTTGGATAATTCCTTTATCTAAAGTTTATTAAATTAAAAATAATTAAAAGATGAGAAAAAAGTTAACTTGTTTTTTGTTAACTATTTGTTGCTACCTATTAGAAAGATCGTTTGATTTAACAAATGCCCAGATTTTTTTAGTCATTTCACTTGGGGCAATTGGTTTTTTACCAAACACTTGTTCAACAGTTTCTTTACGACCTGTAAAGTCAATTGCATATCCACCAAATGCAGGTTTTTTGGTTTTAGTGGTAGATTTTGTTTTTTTGCTTGAGCTGCTGGTAACTTTCTTTTTTGTGGTAGGTTTCTTTTTTGTTGTGGTTTTCTTTTTTGCTGCCAATTTCTCGTACTTGTGTTCCAAATTAACTATAATAACTTAGAGGTTTATTGATACTTTATCCTAACTTAGAGTTTGACATAATTCAAAACAATCTCATTTCCAAGCCTCTTTGTTCTAACTAATTGAAGTTTTGTGGATTTTGAAATTTTGCCAAATCCTTCACCTTGAACCAAAGAAATTGAATTTTTCCCCCCTAGAATGAACGGTGTAAGGGTAATAAAATATTCATCAACTAAATTATTTTTTATAAATTCCCAGTTTATTGTACCACCTCCTTCTAAAAGTACAGTTTTAATTTTTTTTTTTCTAAGAATATTCATTAATAAATTAACGTTGATCTTCTTTTCACCAATCGTTATTATCTCTATAGGAAAATTTTTTAATTTTTGTAGATTTTTGTTTGATATTTTTTTAGAGACAACAATAATTGTTTTTATTTTATGACTTGTCTGCAAAATTTTTGATCTTTCTGAAATAGTTCCGCCAGAGTCTAAAATTATTCTAATAGGGTTTTTTCCCTTTGAGTATCTTACGGTGAGTAAAGGATCATCAATGTTAACAGTATTTCTCCCAACTAGAATTGCATCTACTTGTGACCGTAATTTATGAAGTCTAATTAGATCTTGCTTAGAAGATAATTTAGACTCACCAGTTACAGTTGCTATTTTTCCATCTATTGATATTGCTGCACTTAGAATTATTTTTGAATTAAATTTTTCCATGGACTATTTTACCTCCAATCATTACTGCCCTAATATTAGATTCTGATGCTCGATGAACAATTGATGCATAAACATTGTGCATTGGATCTAAATCAAGAGAATGTTTATTGATAAATATTCCATCTGCAAATTTTCCAGTTTCAATTATACCTATTTCTTTTTTTAAAATTTTTCCACCATTTACAGTAGCCATTTTTAGAATTTCTTTCGGACTAACTCTTTTTTTATGAATTCCCATAGAAACTTTCCACAAATAATCCATTTCTCGAAACATGTCAGGAGAATTTATCATAACATTATCTGTTCCCAATGCAATTGTACATCCCGTTTTTTTCATTAATTCAATGTTAGGAATTCCTTCTGCAAGTGAAGCATTTGCACGGGGACATATTACAATGCCTCTAGTTTTTTTAGCAGTGACAAATAGATCTCCCTTTGATGCGTGCGTCATATGCACCATAAAATGAGGTTTAGCATTTAGGGCTCGTATGGTTTCGGATTTACCAGTTATTTTTTTTGATGTAGAAATGCTCTGTTTTGTTTCTGAGGAATGAATTGCTCTTATTTTTGATGTCTTTGAATAATAATTCAGTACTGATTGACTATTTTCATTTGCTCCACTAATTCCAAGACCATCACATTTTTTGAGTAATTTTGTTAATTCTTCAATTTTATTTTTTGGAAATGAAGTATTTTTTTTAATTTCATCAAAATTTTGATAGAATTCTAATCTTCCAAGAATTATTGAACGTATAGGAACATTTGTTAAAACCTCCTTTAACATTAAAATTCCTTCCAATCCTCCTTCTCTAAAATCTACAAATGTTGTAATGCCTTTATTGAGCATTGATTGGCAAGAATTTTTCATAAAAATTTTGAGATGTTTTGGATCTGTTTCCTTTAGTATTTTTGATTTTATACCAGATACTGGATGAATTCGATTATCTACCGAACTGTTTAATGTAATATCTTTTGCAATAGAATCACCAACATGGGTATGACAATTAACAAATCCTGGAATTAACAATAATCCATCTGCATCAATTGATTCTTCTTTTGCGCTTGGACCAATATTAGGTTGAATTCTCTTAAATCGGCCATCCTGGATTTTGACATTGGTATTTGAAACAAAATCTAGCTCTTTTCCAAGTAAGGTACTTACATTTTTAATTAACATTATATTTCAAAAACTTCAGGTTTTTCCTTTCCTGAATCTCGGATTTCTCTAATTGTATCCAAAGATTTGGTTGCAAGACTGGCAGCCTCTCTAGAAGTTTTGCCAGTACCTATTCCACAATTCAAAAGAATTCCATCATCCTTTTTGATTAAATCAATGAACTCCTTTGCATTTTTTTTTCCATTAATGCTTGCAACAACCATAAAATTATCACCACCCATAAAAAAAGAAAGTGAATTTTTTTCTATAAAAAATTTTATCATTTTGGAATATAAGCTAAAAATAATTGAAGAGATTTCGAAAGGAGAGAATGTTTTTCTTTTAGAGGAAAGATTATCCACATCAAAATGCATGATAGTGACTTCTTTTTGAGAGGAATTATCCACAAACCCAAAAATATTATGATCTACGTTTAGAGATATTTTATTCTTCTTTCCTTCGTATGCTTTTTTATTTGCCTCAAACGGGGAATCTGCAAAACCTATCGAAATTGAAAGTCTGATTTCAAATTTTTTTTCAAGATTTTTTTGAACTTCAATATGATCCTCTAGACTCAAATTGTTCGAGATAACGAAAAACTCATCAGATCTATTTAAAAAAACTAAGCAGTTTTTTTCTGAAAATTGCCTTTGCAGATTCTCGTAAAGTGATGCCTGGAGTATCTGCAATTCATGTTCTCTATCGCTTCCAAGAGTTAAGGTCCAAGGACCGTAATCATTTATTTTTAAAATGCTAACTTGAATCATTCTTTAATCCTTTCAAGTTCGTTGCTGATTTTTACTATTGCTTCTACTGCTCGCTCAGCTACTGGCCTTATTCGCGCAAAAGCTTGTCTTTCTTGCATACCAGGTCCAGTGATTCCTAAGGAAACTGGTTTTTTATATTTCAGAGATAATTGGGTTAGCCCGTTTGCAGCAGAATGAGCAATTACTTCATCATGTTTGGTTTGTCCTTTTATTATCGCACCCAAGGTAACTACTCCATCTACATTTTTCTTTTGTAATAAAGCATCAACAATGATAGGCATATCGTAGCTCCCGGGAACTTTACAAATATAGGTTATTTTCAAATTCAATAATTTTGCTTTTTCTTGGACCACCAAAAGCATTCTAGATGTTATCTCTTGATTAAATTCTGAGACTACTACTGCAATTTTCATAACTATTGTACCTTGGAATATTCTAATAGTTCTTTTCCATCAATTAATGGAATACAATTTTGTTTTGCATATTTTTCTGCTTTCTCTACTGATAATGCAGTATAAGTTTCAGCATCCATCATTTCGCATATTGCGGTTACTGGTGTCAGGTCTGCAAGTTTAGCCAAATAGATTGACATTTCAGTATGTCCTTGTCGATTTTCCAATAGACCTTTAGATGCAAGCAAAAGTGGAACATGACCAGGGGTTTTAAACGAAGATACAAATTTTTTTTTCCTGTTTTCAATATTGAAGATTTTGGCCATTTCTGAAATTGTCAATGAACGGTCTTTATCCGTGATGCCAGTGTAAGTTTGATAATGATTAATTGAAATTGAAAAAGTTGGTCGATCACCATATGGGGCAAGACCCATTATCATTTCTTTATCAGTTGATGATTCGGCTAAAATATCATGCATGTAACGAAGACCTAATGAATTTCCAAATTCATTATCTATTGCAAGACACAAAAGACCACCTGCATGTTGACGCATTCTTGCAACATGTTCAGGAGTTACATATTCGGCTGCCACCACCATATCAATTTCATTTTCTCTTCCTGCTGAATCAAATAACAAAATAAATTCACCTCTTTTTAATGACTGAAGACCTGATTCTAGGGACATGTAGTAAAATTCATCTTGGATCGAGGTATAAAGTTTACTAAATTATTGGTAATTACCAAAAAATTGGTAGATTAATTATTTATTTTAAAATGTACTTCCCGAGAATGTCAGTTTCAATATTAACTTTATCTCCAATTTTTTTTGTTTTAAAGTTGGTAACCTCTATTGTGTGTGGTATTAAACACACGGAGGCTAGATTGTTTTTTATATCAACAACTGTTAAACTAATTCCATCCATAGCAATTGAACCTTTTTTTACAATATACTTTGATAAAATTTTAGGGACTTCAAACCAAATTTGAACTTCTTTGGGTTTTTTTAGTATTTTTTTTATTATACCTACTCCATCTACATGACCCAAAACAAAATGTCCCTCTAATCGATCCCCTGCTTTTAAACTTCTTTCAATATTTACTATTCCCCCTGGTTTAAGATTTCCTAAATCAGTTTTTTTTGTAGTTTCATCAATCATCTCAAAACTACATTCAGTTTTTGATAATTTTGTAACAGTCAAACAAACTCCATTCAAGGCAACACTTTGTCCTGTCTTCAAACCTTTTCCATGTTTTCCTAAATCTACTGTCATGTGTATTGCACTTCTGTTTTTGGTAGCTTTGGATATCTTTTTTACTTTTCCAATACCTTCAACTATTCCAGTGAACATCAATTGTGTCATCCATTCTTTGTATAAATTTATTTAGAAAAAATTAGGGTGAGTAATTATCATTTATTTCATAAATTAAAATCCCAAGTAAAATTTCGTCTTCATTTACAAATGAGGGGGATCCATAAACTAATCTAAATGGTCCATCTTGATTTATTGGATATTTGATATCTTTTACATAAATCGGCAATAATCCTGGTTGGTATGTTTCAGATTGGATTTCAGGATTGCTGGTATTAATGTAGGCTATAGTGGAAAAGGGAAATAGTTTTCCCAATAATGTCTCATTCCAAAAATAGTCTGTTCCACTAGAACTGTCCGAATGTAGGTATTTTTCTAAAGGTTCTTCTGCAATTCTGATAAACCATGGTTTTTTTGATTCATCTCCTCCTCCGTTTAGAGTATAAAGGGTTTGGCCATTTTGATTAACAAAGCTTTGACCTGCCACAAAAACTAGAACATAGTCAGCACCCATTTCCTGGAAAGTAATCCAGGCTTCATCAGGAGTGCTTATCAAGGTTTTAGCAACTTTTTGAATTTTTTTAGAATCTATAGTAGCATTATCTGTTAGAGAGGGTCTATCAGACATTGTAGAAATCCAGTAGCCATAATCCCACCATGCAGCAATTACCGAATCATTTGGGGTAGATGTTTTTATCCATTCTAGAGATTCTTTCCAATCATTGGTGGCAACATTGTAACCTGATCCACCATTTAGAATTGTAGGAGGAGATTTTGTGACAGTTACCCAATTTGCATTTTCAGGTATAAACAATGGGATAGCAAGAAGCAAAGTAATTAAAGCTAGAAAAGATAATTTCATCAAATTTTTTTTGAGTTTATTTTCAACGATAATGCCAAAAATTCCTTTTGTTAAAATTGATAATCCGATTGATGAAAGAATAATTATGGATATAGAAGCAAAAACTTCCAGTCGTACAAAGGCCGAAGCAATGTAAACTCCTACAAGACCGATTATCAATGCAAAAACGATTAAATCCTTTTCTAAATGGTTAATTTTCAATTTTTTGTCAAGAACAAACCAAATCCCCAATCCTGCAAATATCATCCAAATTGAATGGAAGAAGAATGACTGAGATATTGTAGTTGTAGCATGTTCGGCAACAGAATCTACAAGGGGATTCTCTGTGGTAAGAAATGGATTTATTGCATTCAAGTATCGAAAACTGGGTAGAGGTAAAAATTTAGAGTTTTCATTTGCCACGATTAAAAGTGAACCAATAATTAGTATTACACATAAAAAGATTAATCCATTACGAGTTTTAACTTGCTGTTTGCTAAATTTTTGAATTATTATACATATGATCAAGAAAATGGTTGGGACAATCAATGAAAATCCTCCTAAACCAAATACAAAGCTTGTACCAGGTCTTTCAAACAATAAAACAGTTGACAAAAATGATATTACAAAAAGAGGAATACTCCAAAGAAGGAAATTATGATCTTTTCTAACAAAAGGTAAGACAAGAATAAAAGCGCCAATTGGGATGACAAAAAATTGTATTCCTCCCCATGAAGCAAGACCAAAACTTAGGATTATTCCTGCAGTGATTATTTTGGAAATAGCAATTTTTTTATTTTTGGTTTTTATTCCACTTAAAAACAAGTATACCCCTAGTAATCCATAGAATAGTCCTAACGGTTCAGATTTGAACCAGCCTAACATTCCTCTTACAACAAGTGGTAAGGATACTGAATAAAATAATGCAGCAAAAAGCCCAGCTGTAGTTCCTGCAATTAGTCGTACAAGAGCAAAAATAACAATGACAGAAAGTGAACCAAAAACTACTGGAAATAAAATTGTGAAATCATAAAGACTAGAATTTCCCCCAAATAATTGATAGGTCCCAGCAGCTGTTATGTGAAGCATGACTTGTGAAGTTGCAGAAATGTTTCTTCCTTCAGGATACCAACTCAAGGTATCATGCCATTCAAAGTATTCTAAAAGGCCATTTTCAACAAGGTATTCTGTTGCTCTAAAATTAAAAAATGGATCAAATTCCATTAATTCAAAACCATAATCAGCAGCTTGTGAACGAATCAAAAAAGAAGTTGTAAATGCAATAGCCAAAATTCCAATTATTAACAAATGTTGTAATTTCAAGTCAAATTTACCTATGGTAAACAACGATGATGTCAATGGCTTGTTGAATTGCAGAATTGTTTATTACTCTTTGGTAAAAATTTTAGTTTGTTTTGAATAAAATTCTACATAGTAGCTTGTGCTGCGTCATGGAACATTTGACTCTTAGCACAACCAGCAGCAAGTTCATCACCTGCTCCACGTCTCATAAGACCTCTGTAAAGGCCATCTTCAAGTTTGACACCTTCTCTTTCTTCCCATTCTTCTACAGTAATGGAATATTTCTTTTGAATTCTATCTCTATACCATTCTGGAATTACATTGAAAGCGCAAAATGGAATAATTCTAAGATCAGGTGTTACATAGTGAATATCACATCTTTGTAATCTTTCAAGATCTTCATTGTATTTGTCTTGAAAGTGCATCATACCTAAGAATAATCCTTTGACATGCCATGAACCAATTGAATCAAATGATCGTTTCATCAAGATATTTCCAAACATCTTTGCCAAGTCTAGTCCTGCAGGTTGTTTCTTTGTATCTACAAAACCCTTTAGTTTCCTGACAACTTCAAGCATTGTAAAGTATTTGTTTTTACCTGAGCGAATTTCTTCGGCTTTGTCTTCAAATAATTCTAGCATTCCTTGAATATCACAGAATTTGGTTAATGGAACAAATTTCTTTGTATCTTCATCCTCAAAGATGTAAGTTCCTGCACCACAAGCAAAGTGTATGGATAGTTCATATTTTGGTTTACTTGAAAATGCTTCTATTACATTTGTTAGTGGCATACAACTTGGTACTGGGAACCAATCATCAACTGTTACCTCACCGTTTGTTTGCTCTTCAATTCTTTGGATACAATCAGGAACGGTAATTCTGTATTTTTCACGTTCAGATTTTCCCATTCTTCCGGTTAAGGAAACTGGCTGAAAATTAACAGCATGAACTACATCCATATTCTTTTGAGCATATCTAATAATACCACCTAATTCATGATCGTTGATGGATTTGATTACTGTTGGAACAAATACAACAGTGGTCCCAGTTTTTCTACAGCTATCAAGGGCATAAGGAATTTCCCAGTGATTTTTAGGATTTGTTCTAGCAGTTACACCATCAAAACTAAGATACAAATTATTACATCCTGCAAGTCTTACTTCTCTTGCTGCTTCAGGATCCATGGCATGTCTAATACCATTTGTATTCATTTGAATGTGATCTACTCCTTCTTCTTTCATTATTTTGATAAGATCAGTAATGTCTTCTCTTAGCATGGGTTCGCCACCAGTAATTTGCATAGAGTTTCCAGGAATTGGTCTTTCAGCCTTTAGGGTCTTCATCATTCCTCTAACTTGTTCATGATTTGGTTCATACATGTAAGCTCCCTCAAGACCTTTCTTAACATAAAAGAAACAATACCAACACGTTAAATCACATCTGTTAGTAACAATCATGTTTGCCAATCCACTGTGAGATAAGTGATTTGAACATAGACCACAGTTATTTGGACAAGAACATTTGTCAATCATAACATTTGGAGCATGAGCGCCTTTTCCGTCTACCCAGTATGTACTGAATTTTTTGTACATTTGATAAGAACCAAAGTATAATTCCTCACATTCTCCGTGAGTGGGACAAATTTTTGACATGAAGACTTTATCATCTCTTTCAAAAACCTCAGCATCCAAAATCATATTGCAATCAGGACAAATACTTTGTGTGAATCGGATTGTAGATTTCTTGCCTAGATTTTTTGTTGATTGATTGGAAATCTGAATTAAAGCCATTGTATAACTGAAAACCTTCTGAAATAGTATATAATCCATTTCACACTAGCCCCCGTGTGGAATTTAGGTCGTAGGCATATCTGATTTAAATAGCAAAAACAATCGATTAGATCGCATGAACATATCTGACAAAACTAAACGATCTTTGGAGAAAATAGGATTAACTAGTTATGAAATTCGAACCTTTACTTCGTTGCTAAAAAATGGAGAGTTGACAGCATCAGATCTAAGTCAAAAGTCTGGAGTTCCTTATTCTAAAATTTACGAAGTATTAGGAACGCTTGAAGAAAAAGGTTGGATTGGTTCAGATGAATCAAGGCCAACAAAGTATTTTGCAAAGTCTCCTTCTACTGGACTAGAAACTACAAAGCAGAAAATGGAAAGAGATTTTTCAAAAAATCAGAATGTTATTTTAAACGAACTAGTACCATTATATGAAAAGAGTGGGACAAGTGAAAAACCAGATATTTGGGTACTGTCTGGTGCAGTAAATATCACTTCAAAGATTTTAGAAATGGTTGAATCCTGTAGAAATGAAGTGATGATTGCAGTACCTGAAGCAGGACAAGAGCTAGTTAAATTGGCTTTGCCAAAATTAAGGTTACTGCATGATAAAGGGGTTGAGATTACTCTTCTTACTTCTGACAAAATGGACAAGGATTCAATAGCGGCTATCAAAAGAGTGGCAACTGTAAAAATCAAAAAAGGGTTGTTTGGAGGAGGAATAATCTCTGATAAAAGATATGTCGTTATTTTATTGGGTCCAGAACGAGGTGATGTAAAATCAAGTGAAATAGTTGCAATCTGGGCAGATCATGCTGGATTAGCTGTTTTTGCAAGAGAATATTTTGAATATTTATTAAAAGATTCAAAGAAGGTATGATATGGATAGTTTAGATGAGGAGACTCTGTTTGTGGGAACAGCTGAAGCAGAACATGTTGAGATGTATCTAAAAGCTATTTGGCATATTAAAGAAAGAGGCGGAGATGTAAAAATAAGCACCATTGCCAAAATGCTCAATGTTAGACAACCAAGTGTTGTGCAAATGTTAAAAAAATTAAATGAAAAGAATTTGGTGAATTACAATAAAGCTGGTGTTGTTCTTACAAAAGAAGGTGAAAATGTGGGTGCCAGTATGATGCGAAATAGTAGATTACTAGAAGTTCTAATGGATAGTGCACTAAAAGTTGAAATCGATGAAGAGATGGTATGTGGGATAGAACATCATATGAACAAACAATTCACCGATGCACTTTGTACAATGTTGAAGCATCCTAGAAAATGTCCTCATGATCATGATATTCCGAAGGGTGAATGTTGTGAAATTGAAAATTAATCTATAGACTATTTGATTATCCTAAAAGATATATCATCTAATGAGTAATACTATCTATGGCATGTTTTTGTGGTTGTGAGACTCATCAAAAAGATGAAGATGGCTACAAAGTTGCATGTGTAAAATGTGGTCATGGGCCTCAAAATCATGATGACGAGTTTAGAGAGGCTGCTAGAAAGAATGAATCGCAGAGTCAAAAACGAGATGTAGACTTTGGATAATTCTATTATTCGCCTATAATTTTTACCAAGACCCGTTTTGGTCTACGTCCATCAAATTCTCCATAGAATATTTGTTCCCATGGACCAAAATCCAATTCACCATTTGTAATTGCAATTACCGTTTCTCGTCCCATGATTTGTCGTTTTAAATGAGCATCTGCATTGTCTTCACCTGTTTTATTGTGATCATATTGGTTTGTTGGCTCATGCGGTGCTAGTTTCTCTAGCCATTTGTCATAATCATTATGTAAACCACTTTCATTATCATTTATGAAAACACTTGAAGTGATATGCATTGCATTTACAAGACAAAGGCCTTCTTGGATTTTACTCTTGGTAACTAATTTTCTAACTTCAGGAGTAATATTAACAAATTTCCGTCTAGTTTTTATTTTAAAAGTTAGATATTCAGTGAGTGATTTCACAAATCAAGACTACCCTTCTTCCATAAAAATTCTAATAGCAGGCTCAGAACTCAAGATCCTCATCATCAATCATAGGGATAAAAACATCACTGCCTGCAAAGCAGGATTCACACTGATACTAATTGAGTCTTTCAAGAAGCTTGATAAATGGCCAATTGCTCAATCTTTCAAAATGGTTACAATTGATATGGCAACTTCATTGGAAAGTTTTAGAAGATTTGTAATATCAAGTACCTGTAAGTCATATGCCCCTAGAAGCTATCTTGATGACAATGAGGTTTTTGCTGAACGAGAAGAGAAACTTGGTTCAATTTACGTCGAGGCTGCAGATAAAGTTACTCTTAAAAAAAT
The DNA here is from genome assembly GCA_029863275.1 of Candidatus Nitrosopumilus sp. Classification (GTDB taxonomy): domain Archaea; phylum Thermoproteota; class Nitrososphaeria; order Nitrososphaerales; family Nitrosopumilaceae; genus Nitrosomaritimum. The sequence goes on along the minus strand of JAOTVS010000017.1, from coordinate 18,793 downwards.
TCGAGACATTACTTTTGTTAATGCAAGAGATGTTCTTGGAATCATATATAATTCAAAAACTGGGAATACTTCGTTAAAGTGGCGTCAGATAAAAAGGGATAATGGAAAGATTACTGGTGAGGCTTCTTCAAATTCATTAACAAATTTAGCTGAATCAGGTGTTCTTACTTTAGATTGGGTAGAAAATTATCTAAAGAAAAAAACTAATGATGAAAAATCGAATGAAGTTAAAAGCTAAACTCTTTTGTCTTTGAATCCTGCAGGATTATCATGATTACAAAGATTATAGATGAAAATTCCATTTCCGTAATTCCTGAAGATTCTGATGATTTATTCAATCTTCGTCGGATAATCAAAGAGGGTGATACGGTAATAGGCGATACCACACGAGTAATCAAACAGGACAAGGATTATTCAAGACCAGATAAAGGAGAAAGAATTAGAGTACGAATTGCATTAACTGTAGAAAAAATTTCACTTGATGATGTTTTGGACAGATTGAGAATTGGTGGAACAATTTCTGAATCAAGTAATGAATTAGTACCAAATGGATCACATCATTCAATTATTCTTAAAATAACTGATGGTATTACTATTACCAAAAAGGTTTGGTCGCCTGTTGAAAAAATTTTAATTGAATCCAACAACAAGCAAACAGGTTTTTTACTAGTCGCAATTGATACGGGAGATTGTGGTATTGCAAGATTAATGGGCACTCATCTACAGTTTGTTCCAAATATTTATTCAGGATCCGGAGGAAAAAGATACAAAACTAGTTTTAATATAGAAAAATTTTTTGAAGAAATTCAACAAGCAATATTTTCAATAATTAAAGAGATAGATTCGATTGTTATTTTTGGACCAGGAGAAACCAAAAAAAAATTTGCCAATTATCTTCAAAAAACTCAATCTGTAAAATGTAAAATTCAGGTTGTAGATGGAATAGATTCCGGAGGAGAAGATGGCATTTACATTTTTACTAAATCTCAAACCATGAAAGAGATAATGTCTGAAAGTAAATTAGCCAAAGTTTCCTCCATTATTGATGAGATAATGATTATGGCAAACAAAAAGAGTCGAAAGTTTACAATGGGTTTTGATGAGACATACAAGGCAAATGAATATGGTGCAGTTGACTCGCTTGTTTTTTCAGAAAAAATAATCCAAACCCACGATGAAAATCAAATAATAGATTTTCTTAATGATGCAGAAAGTAAGGGGGTCAAAACATTTGGAGTTGATTCTTCTACGGATATTGGTCTGAGGGTGACTGGTCTTGGAGGAATTGTTTCAATATTACGATTTCCTGTAGAAACCTAAATCGTAGAGTCTGTTATCCAATCAAAATAATGTTTGTTGATAGAGTTAACATTTAGTTCGGCAATTTCTGGAACATCATAAGGATGGGTAGATTTTATTTTTTCTTTAAGAATTTTTTTATTTTTGTTGGTGGTCTTGAATAATGCCAAATATTCAGAAGTGTTTTCAATCTTGCCTTTCCATGAATAAATTGAAGAAATTTTGGTAAAATTTACACATGCTACAATCTTGGTTTTGACCAGCTCATCTGAAATTTTAATCACAGATTTTTTGTCTGGATAAGTTGAGACAATTATTGCTAGTTTCATAGTAACCGATAAATGACCGAGGTTTAAAAAATTAACAGTTAGTTTGGATCTTGATTTTATTACCCAGAATTCGATTATCTATGTGCTAATAGCTTGGGTTGTTATCGTAATAGTTGCAAAGGCACTTAAACTTGAAAAATATGGAGTTGAGATAAAAGCCTATAGTCTAGTTTATAAAAATAAGCAAGTACAATCTGTTTTAACAAAAATTCTTGGCCGAACAAGAAGAGGAATCAGAGTTTTTGCAGATGTAAGTGTAATTGCGGGATTTATAATGATGGGTTTTGCATTTTGGTTTTTGATTGATAATGTTGTAAAATATTTTGCTGAATCCCCAGATTTCTCACAATTAACAGTTTTAATTCCAGGTGTAACATTAACTTCTTCATCATCAATTGCATATTTTCTTTTATCAATTCCAATAGTACTAGTTGTTCATGAAGGAGCACATGGTATAGTAGCTGCACTAGAAAAAATAAAGATAAAGACTGGTGGATTTGCAATTTTTATCGCAATGTTTGCAGGCTTTGTGGAACCAGATGAAGAAGAATTTGATAAAGCAAAAAAGATTTCAAAGTTAAGAGTGATTGGTGCAGGAGCCACTGCCAATGTAATTTTTGCATTTGTTTTAGGGGCGATCTTGCTGACCAATCCATTATTTGCTTTAATAATGCCTGAACCATTACTAAGTACATTTTATGAGTTACCTGAAGGGGTTTTGGTTCTTTCAATTATTGAAAATTCAGGAGCCGAACAAGCAGGATTGTTGGAAAATGATATTATTACATCGATAAATGGAATACCGATTCTAAATCCCCTTGATTTTCCAGAGTTAACTCCGGGAGAAACTTCTCAAGTGTCTGTTCTAAGAGACGGCGAGAGACTAGATTTTTCAGTTGATATCACATCCTCTCCAGAAGATCCCGATCGAGGTTTGATTGGAATAATGCGGGATAATTCATTGGCATACAAACCAGTTTTAAATTTTATCGAATGGGATGACATTAATTTTTCAATGTTTTTGTTGTGGCTTTGGATGATTTCCTTTTTCATAGGTATTATCAACATGCTTCCACTACCTATTTTGGATGGTGGTAAATTTATCCACACGATTATCGATAAGAGAGTATCTGAAAAATCTGTAAATAAAATCATGTGGGCAATTTATGGTCTTACTTTTGCGCTATTTGGACTAAATATTGCATTATCATATATGAGATCTGGGTGGTTCACTATCTAGAAAATTCCTAAAGAATAATTAATCATAAATTTCATTTGAGTCTAATGACCTGTGATAGATGTGAAAATCAGATAGCATATACTAGACAGTATTCTGGTGAAAAACTATGCTCTCAATGTTTTTCAAATTCAATTCTTAGAAAAACTGCTAAAACAATTTCCAAACATAAAATGATCCAAAATAATGAACTCGTTGCTGTTGCAGTATCTGGTGGAAAAGATTCTCTTGCTTTACTAAATATTATGAACAAAATGGCTTCAAACCATAATTTTAGAATTAAAGCTATTACAATTGATGAGGGAATACCTGGATATAGGAATGAAGCCTTGGAAATTGTTGAAAAATTTTGTGAGAGACTAAAGGTAGAATTATTTACATATTCATATAAAGAATTATTTGATTTAACATTAGATGAAGCATTAGATTTGAGAGAAAATGAAAAAACATCCTCTTGTTCTATTTGTGGAACTTTACGTAGAAGAGCAATGGAACATGCAGCAAAGGATATTGATGCAGATGTAATTGCTACTGGTCATAATCTAGATGATACGTTACAGACCTTTGTGATAAACATGTTATCTGGTGATGTAAATAAAGTAGGATGGATGGATCCTGATACTTCTAGAAATTCTTTGAGAAAAATAAAACCATTTTGTGAAATTTATGAATCAGAAATTGTATTTTACGCATTTACAAATAATATTCCTTTTCAATCAGAACCATGTCCTCACATGAATGAAGGAATTAGGACAGAAATTCGTGAATTTCTAAATTCACTAGAAAATCAACACAGTGGTGTGAAAAATAATCTATATCAATCAATAATTAAAGTTTCTCAATTTGTTAAAGATTCAAATCCAAAGCAGAAAAGAATTTGTGAGAAATGTGGAAGCGAATGTACTGGGATTACATGCTCTGTATGCAATATGGTTTTAAAACTAAAAGAAAACAAAACCTAATGCAAATATAACAACGACTTTAAAGAACAAATGGTAGTGGGGAGGATCAGGGTGCCAGCCGTGCCCTATTCTGAAACCGGCTATACGCAGAGATCAGTAACTGTTGGGTAAATCTCTAGGTAGGTAATTCCCGCTTGGTGTGCGGAAATGAAACCACGCCGAGGCGGGTGGTTGCAGGACTAGAATTATCCGAAGGGATAACTTCTAAGACCGAACCATTGAAAGGGATGAGGTCCGGGAGGGAGCAATCCTAAGGTGGAGCATCCACGCTTCCTCGTCAACGTGGCGGATCTTGTATGCCTTGAAATGGGGTTATCCGTCTAGACTGGAACCAGCAGAACTGCTACCATTAAATCATTATTTTATAAATTTTATTTATAGAATATAATTTTTTTAGTACTTGACCTCAAACTCTGAAAATTCATTTGTAAATTTTTCATTTCTGATTTCAACATCTTCAACTCGAGCATTTGCTGGTCCTCCATGACACCATTCAACTAAATTATTTACATTTTCTTCATCTCCTTCAAGGACAGCTTCTACTCGTCCGTCAATGAGATTCTTTACCCAACCAAAAACATTGTTTTGTTTAGCTTTTACTTTTAAAGCTTGTCGAAAAAAAACACCTTGTACTTTTCCTTTAACAAAAACTCTAACTCTTTGATTTACCATTCAGAATTTTTTATCTGCAGGTTGTTAATCAATTTTGGGTTGTAATAAAATTGCAGAAATCACTTTCGTTCTTTAATTCTTGCACGTCCAGTTTTTCTGGCAGCAATACTTCCTACTTTTGCACCAGGTGGTGCATCACGAGAAACTGTAGAACTTTGTCCAACATGCTGATGTCTGCCACCTCCGTGTGGATGGACATAAGCTGCTTGGGCAACACCCCTTACAATAGGATATTTTTGTCCTTTGGCTCGGAAACTTCGCCATTTGTTTCCTGCCAACATAAACGGTCTATCAGTAGAACCTCCACCAGCCAGAGTACCAATCATAGCTCGATTTTTGGGATTGAGGGTGATAGATTTCCCAGATGGGAGTTTTAGTGTGACTCCCTCTTCACCATGAGAAAAAACAGTTGCGTTGGTTCCGGCCGATTTTACTATGGCGCCACCATCACCAAAATGTCTTTCAATATTGCAAACAATGGTGCCATCAGGAATATTTTGAACGCTAATTACATTACCTTGCTCAATTGTTGATTTTAAACCAAAATTCATTACTGTGCCAACTTTTGTTCCAAGAACGGCAGGCACAAAAGAAACAGAGCCATCTTCAAATCTTACTTTGGCAAGTGGAGCTTCTCTTCCCCGTTCATGGATCAAATCAATTACATCACCAACATGTTGCTCAGATAAGGAAAAACGAGGGTATTTTGCCTTTTGACCAACTTTACCAGTAGATGATGCTCTAAATTGATTACCTCCACGGCCACGTCGTCTTACTAATGGTCTTTTACCCAAGTAGATCGTTTCGCGATTAGTGTAGATTTTAAGCTTGTGATTATGTTGAGTTTCTTCCGGTAATACCACAAAGGTATAAAAATTAGACGACTGAATTTCTTATATGAGTCAAAATGCTCTTTCTTTAAAGGTACTAGAAGCTTATACACGTGACGTAGGCCGGGGAGTAGCAAGAATTGATTATGACTCAATGGACACCCTTGGAGCATCCACTGGTGATGTAATTGAAATTAAAGGAAAAAGGAGAACAGTTGCAAAATGTCTTCCCCTTTATCCTTCAGATGAAGGAAAGGGGATTATTAGAATTGATGGTTTAGGTCGAAACAATTCAGGTATCGCCATTGGAGATACAATTACAGTAAGAAAAATCAAAGCAGTAGCTGCTGAAAAAATTGTAGTAGCTCCATTAGAGGCAATTCCTCCAATTGATGAACGATATCTAGCAGATGCATTAGAAAGTGTTCCTTTGATTAAAGGAGATAATGTAATGGTGCCATACTTTGGTGGGCGTTTAACATTCCAAGTTATTGGTGTTACACCCGCAGCAGATGCAGTATTGGTTACCCAAAAAACAGTATTCCACATTGCAGAAAAAGGAGAGACATTACGAGGAGTTCCACAAGTAACCTATGAAGATATTGGTGGAATTGGAAACGAAATTAAAAAAGTTAGAGAAATGATAGAATTACCTTTAAGACATCCTGAAATATTTGAAAAATTAGGAATAGAAGCACCCAAGGGAGTGTTGTTGTTTGGTCCTCCTGGAACTGGTAAAACGTTACTTGCAAAGGCCGTTGCAAATGAAAGTCAAGCACATTTCATTAGTATATCAGGTCCCGAAATTATGAGTAAGTTTTATGGTGAAAGTGAAGCTAGATTGAGAGAAATTTTTAAAGAAGCTCGAGAAAAAGCGCCATCAATAATTTTTGTCGATGAGATTGACTCCATCGCACCCAAAAGAGAAGAAGTAACTGGTGAAGTCGAAAGAAGAGTTGTTTCACAAATGCTTTCATTAATGGATGGTTTGGAAGCAAGAGGCAAAGTAATTGTAATAGCTGCCACAAATAGACCAAATGCAATAGATCCTGCATTAAGAAGACCAGGAAGATTTGACAGAGAAATTGAAATCAAAGTACCAGATAAAAAAGGAAGAAAAGATATTCTTTCTATTCATAGCAGAAACATGCCATTGACTGATGATGTTGATATTGAAAAAATTGCTGCTGTTAGTCATGGGTATGTTGGTGCAGACTTGGAATATCTTTGTAAAGAAGCTGCAATGAAATGTTTGAGAAGATTACTTCCAGTATTAAATTTGGAAGAAGAGAAGATACCTCCAGAAACCCTTGAGAAATTAATTGTAAATCATGAAGATTTCCAAAAAGCCTTGATTGAAGTAACACCATCAGGTATGAGAGAAGTCTTTATTGAAAATCCAGATGTTAAATGGGAACAAGTTGGTGGATTAGATGATGTAAAACGAGAGCTTCAGGAAGCCGTTGAATGGCCAATGAAATATCCAGGACTATATGATAAATTAGGGCACAGAATGCCTAGAGGAATTTTACTTCATGGACCTAGCGGTACGGGAAAAACACTTTTAGCTAAAGCAGTTGCCACTGAAAGTGAGGCAAATTTTGTTTCTGTTCGAGGGCCAGAACTTTTATCAAAATGGGTTGGAGAATCAGAACGGGGAATACGAGAGATTTTCAGGAGAGCAAGACAAGCATCACCATGTGTAGTATTCTTTGATGAAATTGATTCTATTGCTCCAATTAGAGGTGCTGGAGGTGAAACAGCAGTCACTGAAAGAGTTGTTAGTCAATTACTAACAGAATTAGATGGTATGGAAAATATGCATGGGGTGGTAGTTTTAGCAGCTACAAATCGTGCAGATATGATTGACCCTGCATTACTTAGACCTGGAAGATTTGATAAAATTATTCAAATTCCGCTTCCAGATAAAGAAAGTAGAAAGATGATTTTAAAAATTGGGGCAAAAACAATACCTGTAATAGACGATGTAAGTGACCCACAAAATGTTGATTATGATAAGATTGCAGAGTTAACTGATGGCTTAAGCGGCGCAGACGTTGCAGCAATAGCAAATACAGCAGTATCCTTGGTCATTCACGAATTTTTGGATAAACAACCAGATCTTAAAGATGTAGAAAAAAGTTCTGAAAATGCCAAAGTCACAATGAGACATTTTGAAGAGGCAGTAAAGAAAGTTCGAGAGCAAAAGGACCTCAAGATAGGCGAAAAACTAGTAGCGTCTTATTACAGGTAGTTTTTATTAAATAGACATAGTATTTCTGGTAAATGCCTGAATATACTGGATATGAAGGAAGATCATTAGAATTTCTAAAATCAAATAATATTGTAGTTGGGGATTCAGTCAAAATCTTATCAGACCTGACTTATTCTGGGATAATTATGCCTAGATATGAGCACAGTGATAATATGCATATTGTTCTAAAATTAAACAGCGGATATAATGTTGGATTAGAAATAGAAAAAATAAAAAAAGTTGAAAAAAACGAAATAACAAGAAAGATTATTGAAAAAAAAGGAAAAATAGAGCCCACCCAAGGTTTACCAAAAATTCTATTACTATCAACGGGAGGAACAATTGCAAGTAAAATTGATTATAGAACAGGTGCTGTTACACCAATTTTAACGGCTGATGAATTAAATGCATCTGTTCCAGAATTAGCAAAAATTGCAAACATAGATGCCCAAGTTTTATTTTCTGAATATTCTGAAAATATAATGCCAGAACATTGGTTAGCTGTTGCAAAAAAAATTAATGAATTTGAAAAATCAGACTATTCAGGAATAATTATTGCCCATGGAACAGATACTATGCATTATACATCTTCATTTCTATCGTTTTCACTAGCAGGTTTTCCAATTCCAATAGTTTTGGTAGGTTCACAGAGATCATCTGATCGAGCTTCATCAGATGCAGCGCTTAACTTGATTGGTGCAACAAAATTTATCACAACAAGTAATCCTAAAGGAGTTTACGTTGTTATGCATCTAGATGAAAGTGATAATACAATAGCCTGTCATTTAGGAACTAGGGTAAGGAAAAATCATACTAGTAAAAGAGGCGCATTTCAAACAATTGGAGGCAGTCCGGCTTTTATTATTGCTGAAAATCAAATTCAGGAAAATTTTTCTGGAGATTATTTTAAAATTAAGGAATATCAACCGAAAATTAAATTAGATACTAAAGTTGCCTTGGTGAAATACCATCCCGGATATGATCCCAATTTGTTGAATCAAATAGTCGAGATGGGATACCGAGGAATAATTTTTGAAGGTACTGGATTAGGTCACATTGGAAAAACAATGTATGAAAGCGTAAAAAAAGCAAAAGGAAAAGGAATTTTTCTAGGTATGACATCCCAGTGTATAGATGGTAGAGTGAGGATGACAGTATACGAAAGTGGACGTGATTTATTGAATTTAGGTATAATTCCATTAGAGAACATGATTCCAGAAGTAGCACTTGTAAAAGCAATGTGGGTTATTGGTAATTATCATGATTCAGAAGAAATAAAGAAAATTATGCTGCAAAATGTTGCTTCAGAATTATCAGATTAGGAGGATATAGAAATGTCTGAATTTTCCATTAATGATGTAGGAATCAAGGTGGGATTAGAAATACATCAGCAGCTAGCTACGAATAAAAAATTATTTTGTGGTTGTACCCCAATTGAAACTGAAGAATATTCAATTAAATTTCAACGAAAATTAAGAGCTGCTAAAAGTGAATTGGGTGAATATGATCCCGCAGCATTATTTGAAAAATCAAAATCTAAATCTATTTTGTATTTTGCAAATCCTGAAAGTAGTTGTCTTGTAGAACAAGATGAAGAACCACCTCACGAACTAGATGTAGATGCTAAAAGAATTTCATTAATTATTGCCTCTGCTTTAAAATCCAAAATTTTTAGTGAAATATACCCAATGAGAAAAACGGTAGTTGATGGTTCCAACACTACAGGATTTCAGCGTACAATGTTAATTTCACAGGGAGGTTATTTGGAAGTTGATGGAAGTAAAATAGGAATTCAGTCAATTTGTTTAGAAGAGGACGCTGCAAAGATTTTGGGGGATGAAGGTTCTGTTCGAAAATTTGGGTTAGAACGACTTGGAGTTCCATTAGTTGAAATTGCTACAGAACCATTTGAGGCAAATCCAAAACATATCAAAAAAATTGCATTGGCATTAGGAAGAATATTGAGAAGTACAAAAAAAGTTAAGCGAGGATTAGGATCAATTCGACAAGATGTTAATGTTTCAATTAAGGATGGTGGGGGGGTAGTCATTGAGGTTAAAGGAGTTCAGCAATTAGAACAATTAGAAAAAGTTGTAGAATACGAGGCTAAAAGACAGCATGGATTATTAAAAATTTCAAAAAAATTACAAGGAATTGAATGGAGTCATAATAAGAATGAAGATAGGAAAATAACCACAGAACAATTTAAAAAATGTAAATCAAAAATCATTCAGAATGCAATAAAAAAAAATCAAGAGATTGTTACAATTGTGTTTAAAAATATGAGAGGGATGTTTGGATATTCACCTTATGAAGGAATTCGTTTAGGAAAAGAAGTAGCTGAATTAATAAGATTTTTTGGTTTAGGAGGAGTTTTTCATTCAGATGAATTACCAAATTATGGAATTGAATTAAATGATATAGAAAATTTGAAAGAATTTTTAAAAATTAAAAATAATGCAGCATTTTTAATTTTAGCTGTTCCATTTGAAATGATTGATATTATTGTTGACCAAATAATTTCAAGAATCTATCATATCAGAAACGACGGTATCCCTATTGATACAAGATTAGCTACTCAAGATGGAGAAACAAAGTTTTTGCGTCCAAGACCTGGAGCAGCAAGAATGTATCCAGAGACAGATATCCCGCCAATTATTATTTCAAAAAATGAATTAGAACTGGCTCAAAAAAATATTCCAAAATCATGGGATGAGTCAATTAAAGAATTACAAAGTATATATGAAATTAATTTACAGCTGGCAGAACAAATTTTTGATTCAAAATACATTGAATTATTTGAAAATATTATTAAAAATACAAATGTAAATCCAACATTTGTGGCTTCCATTTTATGTTCAACGATTACCAACCTTGAGAGAAGTGGTTTAGATTCTAGTTTGTTAAAAAATGATGAAATAAGAAAAACCTTTGAAATTTTAGAGCAAAAAAAAATTGCTAAAGAATCAATAGAGATAATTTTTAAAAATATAATGGCTGGGAAATCAGATAATGTAGAAGATGCAATGAATAAAATGTCAATAGAAACTGTTGATGAAACAGATTTGGAGAAAATTATCCAGAAGATTGTAGATGAGAATGAGCAACTTGTTAAAAATCAAAAAGAAAGATCTATTGGTCCGCTAATGGGGATAGCGATGAAAGAATTAAGAGGTAAAGTTTCAGGAGAAACAGTTAACAAACTCCTCCTAAAAAATATCCAAAAAAAGTTGTAAATTAGAAAAAATGCGGGAAGTGGGATTTGAACCCACGAACTCCTAGAAGATAAGGATCTGAACCTTACACCGTTGGCCAGGCTGGGTGACTCCCGCATTTTGAACCTTGAAAATCTAGAATAAGTTTCTTTATTACACAGTTTTTTAAATTGGGTTCAATAACTTATTGTGATAAAATGAAATTTCGAGAAATTTATTGTAATAATTGTAAAAAAATGCTAGGTCGATATAATGTGAAGTTCTATGACAGTGATAAAATTAATGAAATCTTAAAATCAAGACATTCTTTACATGTTAGAAAGGGACATCAAGTAATAATCAGAGAAATTAGCAAAAAATCTAATTAATTTTTTGATTTTAAGTAAGAAACAGCATCCAAAAGTGAATGAATTCTTTTGCCTTTTAAAATAGAAATATTTCTATTCCATGGTTGAGAATAGAGGAAGAAATTTTTTTTATTTTCAATGAATTTTTCGATGTTTAATGGAGAATCATCAATGAAAAGATCGTAATCCAAATTCGCCTTCAGTGTTCCATCTATTACAGAAATATAATTTTCATAAACCACATCATGAAGTTCAAGCCAATTCTTTACAAAAATATCAGTTGATAATTCCCTAGCTGTAACTATATCTACTTGACCAAATTCTGATAAACTTTGAGTAATTTCAGATAAGTTATTTTCCATAGGAGGAAGAACATTCCAATTTTTCCAACACATTGCTAGTTCTTTGTAAAAATCATATCTGTTAATTTTAAATTTTTTCCAAAAATCCCAACTTGTAATTTCCTCTTTGGAAATCAGAGTTCTTTTTTGATTGCTATAATTTATCCAAGATTCAATAACATCAGCTATTACTCCATCAACATCTAAAGCAATTTTCATTTTAAACATCTACTATTCTAACGAATTTTGAAATTCTTCTAGTAGATTTTTTTGATGTTTATTGAGTTTTTTAGGAATGTTAACTACCACTCTAACATATTGATCTCCTCTTCCTCTAGAATTCATTCGTGGTAATCCTTTTCCTTTGAGTTTAATGATAGTATTTGGCTGACTGCCAGCTTCGATTTTTATTTTTTCGCTTCCATTCAAAACTGGTACACTTATCTCTTTACCAAGAGCACTATCAATCATAGATACATTCTGATCATAAAAAATATCTGCACCATCTCTTTTAAAATCCCGATGGGGCTCCACGTGAATTCTAACGATTAAATCACCATTTATCCCGCCAGGGATTTCATCCCCCTCATTTGGAATTGTATAATCACCATTATCGATACCTGGAGGAATATCAAATTCTATTTTTTTTGTTCCTTTTTTCTTACCTATTCCTTTACATTCAATACAAGGGGTCTCAATTGTTGATCCTTTTCCTCTACATGAGGTACATGGTTCGACTGTTACAAAAGAAGCAAAACCCATGTTTTTACTTTTACGAACTTGTCCTTGGCCATTACAACTATTACAGGTTTTTGGGTTGGTTCCAGGTTTACAACCAGAACCACTACAAGCATTACACTCAATATTTTTTTCCAGTTCGACCTCCATTTTTTTCCCAGAAAGAACTTCTTCTAATGTAATGGAAGTTTGGTAAAGATAGTCAGATCCTCTTTGTTGTTGTGCTCCAAAACCTCCTCCTCTACCAAATATTGATTCAAAAATGGAATCAAACCCACCTCCAGAACGTCCAAAAATATCACTAAAATTAGCATTGGCACCTTGAAAAATATCCTCTGTGCTATATCTTCCATCTACCCCAGCATGACCATGTTGATCGTAAATCTCTCGCTTTTTAGGATCAGAAAGCACCGCATATGCCTCAGAAATTTCTTTAAAATGCTCTGCTGCATCTTGTGATTTATTTCGATCAGGATGAAATTTTAAAGCTAATTTTCGGTATTGTGATTTTATTTCGTTAATAGGAGTATCCTTTGAAATTCCTAAAACTTCATAATAATCACGTTTTGCAGCCATGAATTATTCTTTAACTATTTTTGGTGTATAAATGATCAATTTTGGGTAATTAACTATTTTTTGCTTCATCTGGAGAAGATGATTCAGATTTTTGTTCACCTGTTGCTTGTTCTTGTGATCCTTCTCTTTCTTGCTGTTCTGGACCAGGTGGAGGAGTTGTATTTTTGTAAAGCTCAGTAGTGATTTCATTCACTGTTGACTTTAAGGCCTCAAGTTTTGGTTTTAGTTCTTCGGTATCTTTATCCATTACTTCTTTTAGCTCTTTTATACAATCAGTTACTTTGATTCCTTGTTCTTGTGTAATCTTGTCTTTAAGATCATGATTTACTAATTTTTCTGTGGTGTAAATAAAACTTTCAGCCTCGTTTTTTAAATCGATTTTTTCTTTTTTCTTTTTGTCTTCTTCGGAGAATTTCTCTGCATCTTCTTTGAGCTTTTCAATCTCATCTTTAGATAACTTTGTGTTAGATTCTATGGTGATTGTGGCTACTTTTTGAGTGCCAAGATCTTTTGCAGTTACATTGATTATTCCATTAGCATCAATGTCAAATTTCACTTCAATTTGAGGTACTCCTCTTGGTGCTGGGGGTAAATCAGTTAGATTAAAGCTTCCCAATGAAACATTGTCATTGGCCATAGGGCGTTCTCCTTGAACTACATGGATTGTGACTGCAGTTTGATTATCTGCTGCAGTAGTAAACACTTTAGCTTTTGAAGTGGGAATAGTTGTATTTCTCTCTATAAGTGGTTCTCTGACTCCTCCCATAGTTTCAATTCCTAAGGTTAATGGAGTTACATCTAATAGTACAATATCACTAGTCACATCTCCTGCAATTATTCCTGCTTGAATTGCAGCTCCCATGGCAACCGCTTCCATTGGATCTACACCAGATTCGCTTTCTTTTCCAATTATTTCACTAACGAATTTTTTTACTGCTGGAATGCGCGTTGGACCTCCAACCATTACAATTTTGTTGATATCAGTCTTTGCTAATTTAGCATCTTCAAGTGCTTTCTCTATAGAAGGTCTACATTTTTCAATGATAGGTCTGATTAATTCGTCGAGTTTAGCCCTTGTCAATCTTAATTCAAGATTTTTTGCTCCTGAAGGATCTTGGGCTATAAAGGGAAGGTTAATGTCAGTTTCCATTACTGTCGAGAGTTCAATTTTTGCTTTTTCTGCTGCCTCTCTTATTCTAGTCATTGCAGTGTTATCTTTTGAAAGATCTAAACCCTCTTTTTTCTTAAATTCATCCAGGATGTAATCAATTACAATTTTATCCATGTCAGTTCCTCCTAGTTGGGTATCACCAGAAGTACTCATTACCTCAAATACACCCCCACCCATTTCCATTACAGTAACATCTAATGTTCCACCACCGAAATCAAATACAAGAATTTTCATATCTTCTTTGGTTTTGTCTAATCCAAATGCTAATGATGCAGCTGTGGGTTCATTGATAATTCTAACTACATCCAAACCAGCAATTGTACCTGCATCCTTTGTTGCTTGTCTTTGATTATCATCAAAATATGCGGGGACTGTAATTACTGCCTTTTCTATAGTTTCGCCCACAAAAGCCTCTGCATCTTTTTTTATTTTCTGAAGAATAAAAGAAGAGATTTGTTGCGGTTTGTACTCCTTATCTTTAATTTTAAAAATATGCTGGCTACCCATTTTCCTTTTAGCTGCTACTATAGTATTATCAGGATTAGTTACTGCCTGTCTTCTGGCAGGTTCTCCAACTAAGAGATCTCCATCCTTGGTAAATGCAACAACTGATGGAAATGCCTTTCCACCTACGGTGGCTCCCTCTGCTGCTGGAATAATTGTAGGCTTTCCGCCCATTACTACTGCTGCAGCAGAATTACTTGTTCCCAAATCAATTCCTATTATTTTTGTCATTTTAATTATCACCTTGTTTTTTTGAAATTTCTACTAGTGTTGGTCTAATAACCCTATTATGAGAAATATATCCTTTCCTGATTTCTTTGGTAATTGTATTTTCATCAAGTTTGGGATCAATGATAATGGAAATTGCTTCGTGTAAATTAGGATCAAAAATTTCTCCTAATGCATCCATTGGAATTACATCATTTTTTTCAAGTAATGAATTCATGTTATTTAGAATATAATCAAGGCCTTTGGTATTTTGTTCATTATTTGAAAGAACTTCTTTTGCTCTAACAAAATCATCGTAGATTTTAAGAAATTCTATCATGAATTGAGCTAATCTTGTATTTACGCTATTTTCAACCTCTGTTTGCTTTTTTTTATTTAAATTTTGGAAATCAGCTAAAACATGTTTTAATTTATTTTCTAGATCCTGAGATTTTTCTTTTTCTTTTTCAAGAAGGATTTTAAATTCTTCTAAAGAATTTCTATTATAGATATCTTCAATTGATTCATTAATTTTATTTTTATCTTCCTCAGATATTACCTCCACGGAAATTTCATCTGAATTATTTTCATTTGACAATTCAAACACAGTAATCGATAAGCTAATTTATACTCTTATTGAATAGTTTCGCATATAGGATTTGCTTTTACAATAATAAGATTGGAGTCTTTTTTATTTTTTTCAATATTTTCGAAATCTAATTTTGAACATGCTACAACAATTGTAGTTTTATCGCTATGGAATAAATCTAAGTGAGGATCTTCATAAGCCTCGACATCACCTATATAATCACGTAATCGAGAAGTTAGATTTTGTAACATTTCAATTTTATCACCGCGCATTGCATTCTGATCAAGAGTCCAAGAAATTGCGATTTTAGTTCTACTGGCTTTTAGATCATTTTTCTTTAAGGTAGAACGAATTTCATCGATTAATCTTTTAATGTATCCATCAATTCCTTTAACACTTCCATTAATTAGATACATCAAAGTATTTGCTCCCTCAAAAGAAGAACCCAATGATTTTAAATCATGTAATCCTGTAACCATATCATCTAAGAATATTTCTTGAAAGTCATCTGATGAAAGGTCCTTTCGAGTAATATCATCTTGTGCATATTTACATACTTCTAAAATGCTACAAAGACTTGAAAATCTTGATAATACATTAATTGCATGAAAATGTTCAGATGAAGAAATTGCTACAAATTTTTTCTCTTTCTTTCCAGTAGATAAGAGTTCAGCTAGTTTTGGATCTTCTTTTCCATTTAATGAACCAATTATTTTCGGTTGTTGATTTAGATCCTCTAGGGGGTAGTAAAAATATGAAATTTGCTTTCCTACTTCCAAACCCGTAATATGTTCTAATAATGAAATATTTTCATTGTTTCCCCCAAAACCTGTAGGAAGAGTGTAGATTATAGAGCTGTTTTTTTTTAAAGAATTTGTAGCGTCTTTGAATTTAGAATGAATTTCTGTCTTTATATCCTGCCCAGTTTTTCTAATCCTTGGTGTAAAGAATAGATACTGGGCCTTTGAAACGGCAACATCTATTGGCTCCATTGCTAATAGAGGTTCATCTTCCATAAGAGAAGTCACGTTGGGATAGATTTTTGCAATTTCTGCCTTAAGTGAAATAGCAGATGGGTTTGATTCGTCAATAATGTAGACATCTGCACCTTTCATTGCCATTTGACAAGCAATTGCATATCCTTCTGTACTAAGTCCGTAAACCACAACTTTTGATCCACTCATTACATAAACAGCTAAACAATAGACTAAGAAAAACTTATTGAACTTAGTTTAATGATGAGTAATCCTTTAAAATATTGATATTTTTTGGTTTAGGAGATGCAAATGCCAATAGATCAGATTTTCATGGTTTCCTCACAATTTTATTCAATACAATTCCAAATATGATGAGAAATTTAGGAAAAAAAATATTCTAATAAAAAGTGATTTAATTTCTCATGAAATTATTGATTTTTAAAAATAGATTGTGGATCTTTTAGAGACGATATTAAAAAAAGAAAATTAATTTCTTAGCAAATAGAAAAGCAAAATTATGGAAATATGTCAAGTTAATTTTGAATCGTAATTTGATTTTATTTTAAAAATATAATAAAAAGTTCATTAAGGGAATTAATCTGCTGGATTTTAGAAGCCCGGTAGTGTAGCGGTCAAGCATAGGGGCCTTTGAAGCCCTTGACCCCAGTTCGAGTCTGGGCCGGGCTACTGATTTTACGTTTCAAAAATCTAATTTTGTAAGAAGTTTAGTTGCAATGATGAAAAGTATTGTTGCGATTATTGCCAATATTCCCATTTCCAAAATTACTAGTTCAGAAACTTCTCCAAAAATTCCTGCACGAATGATATCTACCAAATAAGTAAGAGGGTTTAGATAAAATGCAGTTTTTAGTGGCTCTGGAGCACCGGCAGCTGGGTAAAATGCGGTACTTACGAATGCAAAGAAAAGAAATGCCGTATTGAGAATTACATTAAATCCTTCACTTGATCTTAATTTTGTCGCAATAATTGAGGCTATTGAACCAAATAATACTGAGCCGGTTACTGCAGCAAAAACTATCAGAGGTATTGTAACTAAAGAGAATTCTATGGAATCAAAGAAAACAGGGTATCCAATTACTGCAATCAACGCTGCGCTTACTAAACCTATAATTCCAATGGTGCAGATATTACTCAAAATATAATGTGGTCTGGTAAACGGTCCAGACATTATTTGTTCAAACATCCCATATTTTCTATCATTCCAAATAATTATGCCTGAAACTAATGTACTATTCATAATGTTAAATCCTATCATACCTGATGCCAAAAATGCAGGATAAGCTAAACCCTTAGTACCAAAAGGAACTTCTTGAATTAAAGAAGAGTATGCAAATCCTGCAATGAATATGTAAATTACTGGAAAAATTATTTGCCAAAGTAAAAAAGCAGGATTAATAGAAATTGTTAGATTTCTATTTACTAGTCTAATGATTGGAAACATTTTCCTCCACCATTTTTAAGAAAATTTCTTCAAGATTTGTAGGGACTGCAGAAAGATCATCTATTTTGATGCCATTATCACTTAAAATTCTTAATACTTTCATTAATACTAGTTCTGATTTTTCTGAATGTATTATGATATTAGTTCCAGTATTGAAATCAATTTTACAATCTGGAATACCAGAAAGAAGAGAACTAATCTCCTGCTGATTTTCGAGAAGATGAATTTTTATTGTTTTTTCTTTACCAAATCTATTTTTTAGTGCATCAGGTGTATCGATTGCAAGAATTTTACCTTTATCGATTATCGCTATTTCATCACAAAGATATTCTGCCTCAGTGAGTATATGGGTCGTAAAAAATATTGTTAAGCCAGTTTTCACCCTATCTTTTAGATAATCTAGTAATTTTCTTCTTGCACTAGGATCTAAACCAGCAGTTGGTTCATCCAAAAATAAAAGATCCATATCATGCATAAATTCACGAGCTACTTGGACTCTTCTTCTTTGACCAATTGACAAATCCTCATTTCGCTTTTTGCGAAATTCAGTCAGATCAAAATCAACAAGGAGTTTTTCCATCCTACTTTTACGTTCTTTTTTAGGCACATTCCACATCATGCCATATTTTTCAAGTGATTTTTCAACTGATAATGTTGGTTCATAGCTTGGCTGTTGCAAAACGACTCCGATTTTATGACGAACTTTTAAGGGATTTTTTATAGCATCTATTCCTAGAATAGTTAAAGATCCCTCCGATGGGTGAATAAGTGTGGTTAAAAGTTTGATCGTGGTGGATTTACCTGCTCCATTTGGTCCCAAAAACCCGAAAACTTTGCCACTCTTTACTGACATTGTAATTTCATCAACGGCTTTAATTGATCCATAAGATTTTGATAAACTATCAACTTTAATACAAGACATGAAGGATTTTCAATCCTCCTACTAATTTACGTAATGAAATTTTTATTAATAGACGAGGTTTACAACCAATGAATTGTCTGAATCTGAAAATCTTCTAAATAAACTTCTTGAACAGAAACCGGAATTAACTAGATCAAATGTTGAAGAATTGATAAAACAGA